>JANQKO010000388.1 GCA_028281075.1 Alphaproteobacteria bacterium
GCGGCCGAACGCTTCATCGGCGTCGGCCTGGAGCTCGGCGGCAAGGACCCGGCCTATGTGCGGCCGGACTGCGACCTGGACACGACCATCGCCAATCTCGCCGACGGCGCCTTCTACAACAGCGGCCAGTCCTGCTGCGCCATCGAGCGCATCTATGCCCACGCCGACGTCCATGACGCGGTCGTCGAGGGCGTGGTCGAGGCGGCGAAGGCCTATCGCCTGGGCAACCCGCTCGACCGGGATATCAACCTCGGCCCGCTCGTGCGCGGCTCGGCCGCCCGGCACGTCCGCGCGCAGATCGCCGACGCGGTCTCGAAGGGCGCCCGGGCGCTGGTCGACCAGTCACTGTTTCCGGCCGCGCGGGACAACTCGCCGTACCTCGCGCCACAGGTGCTGACCGGCGTCGACCATGACATGGCGCTGATGCGCGCGGAGACCTTCGGGCCGGCCATCGGCATCATGAAGGTCGCCGATGACGAGGAGGCGGTCGCGCGGATGAACGACAGCGACCTCGGCCTGACGGCCTCGATCTGGACGCGGGACGAGGACGCGGGCCGCGCCATCGGCGACCGGGTCGAGACCGGCACCTGGTTCATGAACCGGTGCGACTATCTCGATCCGGCGCTGGCCTGGACCGGCGTCAAGGACAGCGGCCACGGCTGCGCGCTGTCGCATCTGGGCTACGCGCACCTGACGCGGCCGAAGTCCTTTCACCTGCGTACCGGACGCTAGGCGCCCGCCGCGCACCCGATATCATCGACAAGGAACCTGACGGATGACCGATCTGCGCGCCGACTGGAGCTATCCGACATCCGTGCGTTTTGGCGCCGGCCGCGTTTCAGAGCTGGCCGGCGCCTGCCGCGAGCTGGGCATGACCCGTCCCCTGTTCGTCACCGACCGCGGCCTCGCCCAGGCCGCGATGGTGCATGCCGCGATCGACGCCAACGGCGCCGCCGGCCTGCCGACGGCGCTGTTCGCCGAGGTGCAGGGCAACCCGGTCGAGAGCAACGTCCATGACGGCGTCGCCGCCTTCAAGGCCGGCGGGCATGACGGCGTCATCGCCTTCGGCGGCGGCAGCGCGCTGGACGCGGCCAAGAACATCGCCCTGATGGCCGGTCAGGACCGGCCGCTGTTGGACTTCGTCGACGAAGGCGAGAACTGGAAACGCGTCGATGTCGACGGCATGGCGCCGCTCGTCGCGGTGCCGACGACGGCCGGCACGGGCTCCGAGGTGGGCCGGTCGGCCGTGGTCACCGACGAGACGGCGCAAGCCAAGCGGCTGATCTTCCACCCGCGCATGCTGCCGCCGATCGTCATCTCGGACCCCGAGCTCACCGTCGGGCTGCCACCCGAGATCACCGCCGCCGTCGGCATGGACGCGCTCAGCCACTGCCTGGAAGCCTATTCGACGCACTTCTATCATCCGATGTCGGCCGGCATCGCGCTCGAAGGCATGCGGCTGATCGACCGCTGGCTGCCGGTGGTGGTGAAGGACGGCGGCCATATCGAAGGCCGCGGCCACATGCTCGCCGCCGCCAGCATGGGCGCGGTCGCGTTCCAGAAAGGCCTCGGCGCCATGCATGCCATGAGCCATCCGGTCTCGGCCCACTACGACACGCATCACGGCCTGACGAACGCCGTCGTCATGCCCTATGTGCTGCTCTACAACCGGTCGGAGATCGCCGACAAGATGGCCGTGCTGGCGCGCTATCTCGGCCTGGCCGAGGCGTCGTTCGACGCCGTGCTCGACTGGGTGCTGGCGCTGCGGCGCGATCTCGGCATTCCGCACACGCTGGCCGACCTCGGCGTGCCGGCCGATGCCGTGCCGCGGCTCGCCCGGGAGGCCGAGGCCGACATCCTGACGACGACGAATCCGCGAGCCGTCACCGCGCGCGACTACGTGCCGCTCTACGAGCGCGCCATCGCCGGCGACCTGACGCCCTGAGCGGCCGCCCGCCGCTTTTTTTGCACCTGCTAACACGTCAACCGGACTGACCCAACGGCGTTTCGTTGCGCGCCGGCGCGGCCACGCGATGCGAAACGAACCGAGCCGGCGGATGCTTCGGCAAGATTACGTCTTTCTTGCAGAGATGTGACGTAAGTCATTGTAAATTAAGACAGATGGCGCAATCTCTAGGGCAGAAAAAGCCTCGATTCAGGAGACTTCGCGCCATGTCCGTGTTCGCCTCGACCGCCTTCCGGAACCACGAGCAGGTCGTTTTCTGCCACGATGCCCCGACCGGCCTGAAGGCCATCATCGCCATCCACGACACCACGCTGGGCCCGGCGCTGGGCGGCTGCCGCATGTGGAACTATACCGACGAAGACGACGCGCTGGCGGACGTCCTCCGCCTCTCCCGCGGCATGACCTACAAGTCCGCGCTGGCCGGGCTGAACTGGGGCGGCGGCAAGGCGGTGATCATCGGCGATGCCGCGACGGACAAGAGCCCGGCCCTGTTCGAAGCCTTCGGACGGTTCGTCGACAGCCTGGGCGGGCGCTATATCACGGCCGAGGATGTCGGCATCGCGCCGGCCGATCTCGAACACGCCCGGCGCGCGACCCGGCATGTCGCCGGCATCGCCGAGGGTGGCAGTGGCGATCCCTCGCCGGCCACGGCCTGGGGCGTCTTCCACGGCATCCGCGCGGCCGTCCGGC
>JANQKO010000440.1 GCA_028281075.1 Alphaproteobacteria bacterium
CAGGCGGATGTCGACGGTTTCCATCTCCTCGCCGCCGATGATCGAGGTCAGGCGCGGCGTCAGCGCCGTGCCGCCGTCCGCGATCCGGCTGAAGAAGCCGGCGGCCTCGGCCAGCTCGTTCAGCGACCGCCGCAGCATCACCGCCATGCCGGCCGTCGCGACCAGCCACAGGCCGACCGCCGGACCGAGGCCGACCTGGCCGGTGAACAGCAGCGCGATGGCCGCCGCGGCCAGCGGCGTCGACAGGGCGAGCGCCGAGAGCAACGCGCGCGTGACGAGGGGTTTCGGCCGATACAAGCTGGGCTCCTGCCGCTGGGCGGGTGCGGAACGGACCCGCCCAGATGTCGCCCATCGTCACCGCGCGGTCAATGCCGGAACGCGGCGATGGCCGATTTCGCCGCCGCCGGGCGGTCAGCGGCCGGCTTCGTGCGCCGCCAGCGCCGCCATGTTGACCAGATCGGTCGCGGTCGCGCCCATGTCGACGATCTGCACCGGCTTCGACAGGCCGACCAGGATCGGTCCGATGACGACGCCGCCGCCCAGTTCCTGGATCAGCCTCGGCGAGATGTTCGCCGAATGCAGCGCCGGGAAGATCAGCACGTTGGCCGCCCCCGACAGCCGCGAGAACGGATAGATGTCGCGCAGGTCGGGGTTCAGCGCGACGTCGGGCGACATCTCGCCGTCATATTCGAAATCCACCGTCCGGCTGTCCAGCAGCGAGACGGCGTCGCGCACGCGCTGGGCCGTGTCCCACATCGGGTTGCCGAAGTTCGAGTAGGACAGCATGGCGACGCGCGGCTCGTGGCCGAGACGCCGCGCCTCGTGCGCGGTCTGGACGGCGATGTCGGCCAGTTCCACCGCCGTCGGCAGCTCGTGCACCGTGGTGTCGGCGGCGAAGACCGTGTGGCCGCGGGCGATGACGATCGACATGCCGAACAGGCGCCGTCCGGGCCGGGTGTCGATGACGCGGCGGACATCGTCGATGACGACGTTGTAGCTGCGGGTCAGGCCGCTGACCATGCCGTCGGCGTCGCCCAGCGCGACCATGCAGGCGGCGAAGATGTTGCGGTCCTGGTTGACCATGCGCTGGCAGTCGCGGCGCAGCACGCCGCGGCGCTGCAGCCGTTCGTACAGGAAGTCGGTATAGCGCTGGTTATGGTCGCTGAGACGGGCGTTATGGATCTCCAGCCCCGCCGGCTTCTGCACGCCGATCGCGGCCATGGTTTCCTGAATCCGGTGTTCGCGTCCGACCAGCACCGGCGTGCCGTAGCCCGAATCTCGGTAGCTCATGGCGGCGCGAATCACCGCCTCCTCCTCGCCCTCGGCGAAGACGACGCGCTTCGGGTTCGCCCGCACCTGATCGAAGATGAGCTGCAGGTAGCTGGCCGTCGGATCGAGCCGGGCCTGCAGCTCGACATGGTAGGCGGCCTCGTCGTCGATCCCGCGCTGGGCCACGCCGGTCTCGATCGCGGCCTTGGCGACGGCCATCGGCACGTAGCTGATCAGGCGCGGATCGAACGGCGCCGGAATGATGTATTGCGGGCCGTACTGCATGCGGTTGCCGCCATAGGCCGCGGCGACCTCGTCCGGCACGTCCTGGCGCGCCAGCTCGGCCAGCGCCCGGGCCGCGGCGACCTTCATCTCGTTGTTGATCGTCGTCGCCCGCACGTCCAGCGCGCCGCGGAAGATGTAGGGGAAGCCGAGCACGTTGTTGACCTGGTTCGGATAGTCCGAGCGGCCGGTGGCGACGATGGCGTCGCCGCGCACCTCGGCCACCTGCTCGGGCGTCACCTCGGGGTCCGGATTGGCCATGGCGAAGATGATCGGCTTGCTGGCCATGGACGACACCATGTCGCGGTCGACTGCGCCCTTGACCGACAGGCCGAAGAACGCGTCGGCGCCGGCCAGCGCCTCGGCCAGCGTGCGCGCGTCGGTCTCGACCGCGTGCGCCGACTTCCATTGGTTCATGCCGGCCTCGCGGCCGCGATAGATCACGCCGCGGGTGTCGCACATGACCACGTTGCCGGGCGGAAAGCCCATGGCCTTCAACAGCTCGGCGCAGGCGACGCCGGCCGACCCGGCGCCGTTGATCACCAGCCGGGTGGCGTCCATGCTGCGGCCGGTCAGGTCGAGCGCGTTGATCAGGCCGGCGGCGGCGATAATCGCCGTGCCGTGCTGGTCGTCGTGGAAGATCGGGATGTCCATCAGCTCGCGCAGACGCTCCTCGATGATGAAGCAGTCCGGCGCGCGGATGTCCTCCAGGTTGATGCCGCCGAAGCTGGGGCCGAGAAAGCGCACGCAGTTGACGAATTCGTCGACGTCCTCGGTGTCGATTTCCAGGTCGATGGAATCGACGTCGGCGAAGCGCTTGAACAGCACCGCCTTGCCTTCCATCACCGGCTTGCCGCCGAGCGCGCCCAGGTTGCCGAGGCCGAGCACGGCGGTGCCGTTGGAGATCACCGCGACCAGGTTGCCCTTGCTGGTATAGTCGTAGGCGAGGCTGGGATCGTCCGCGATGCGCAGGCAGGGCGCGGCGACGCCCGGCGAGTAGGCGAGCGACAGGTCGCGCTGCGTCGCCATCGGCTTGGTCGGCGTGATCTCCAGCTTGCCCGGCCGGCCCATGGCGTGGAACCGCAGCGCCTCCTCGTTGGTATAGTCGTTCCTGCCGTTCTTCCCGCTGGCGCCCGGTTTCGGCTTCGCTCGCTCGCTCATGGCATTATGGCGGGTTGCCCCGCCATTCCCTCGAAACGCCGACGCCCATTTCTAGCGGGCGCCGCCTGCTGTTTTGCGGCTAATGGCCCCTGGCCAAGACCCTCCACGAGGGTCGAAGGCTAGCACACTTGATCGGCTTGCCCAGTGCCGATCTGACTGCGATAACCTCGGCCGATGACCGCCGCGACCGCCGACCCGAACGTCACGCCGATGATGGCGCAGTATCTCGCCATCAAGGCGGCGCACGACGATTGCCTGCTGTTCTACCGGATGGGCGATTTCTACGAATTGTTCTTCGATGACGCGGTCCAGGCGGCCGGCGCGCTCGACATCACGCTGACCAAGCGCGGCCGGCACAACGGTGGCGATATCCCGATGTGCGGCGTGCCGGTGCATGCCGCCGAAACCTATCTCTCGCGGCTTATTCGCAAGGGCTTCCGCGTCGCCGTCTGCGAGCAGACCGAGGACCCGGCGGCGGCCAGGAAGCGCGGCGCGAAGTCGGTGGTGCAGCGCGAGGTCGTGCGCCTGGTCACGCCCGGCACGCTGACCGAGGAGGCGCTGCTCGACGCCCGCAGCCACAATTACCTGGCCGCGGTCGCGCGCGCCCAGGACCGGCTGGCGCTGGCCTGGCTGGACATGTCGACGGGCGATTTCTCGCTCGCCGGGACGGACGCCGGCGCGCTGCCGGCGGATCTGGCGCGGCTCGATCCGGTCGAGGTCCTGGTCGCCGACACCATGATCGGCGGGCCGCCCTACGAGGCGGCGCTAGCCGACTGGCGGGCCGTGCTGACGCCGCAGCCGGCCGTCCGCTTCGACAGCCAGGCCGGCGAGCGGCGCCTGAAGGAGCTGTTCAACGTCGCCGCGCTGGACGGCTTCGGCAGCTTCGGCCGGGCCGAGCTGGCCGCGGCCGGCGCGCTGGTGACCTATGTCGAGCTGACGCAGAAGGGCCGGCTGCCGCGGCTGAAGCCGCCGGTGCCGGTCGCCGCCGGCGCGGTCATGGCGATCGACGGCGCCACCCGGCGCAATCTCGAGCTGACCCGGACGCTGTCGGGCGACCGCGCCGGCAGCCTCTTGAGCGTGGTCGACCGGACCGTGACCGGCAGCGGCGCGCGCCTGCTGGCGGCCTGGCTGAGCGCGCCGCTGGCGGACCCGACGGCGATCAACCGGCGGCTCGACATGGTGCAGTACTTCACCGACGATGCCGGCCTGCGCGACGATCTGCGCCGGGCCCTGCGCGCCGCGCCGGATATCGAACGGGCGCTGATGCGGCTGACGCTCGGACGCGGCGGTCCGCGCGACCTGGCCGCCGTGCGCGCGGGCCTGCGCATCGCCGGCGAGCTGCGCGGCCGGCTGGCGCATGCCGGCCTGGCGCCGCCGCCGGCCGGGGTCGCCGCGGCCGCCGACGACCTGGGCGAGCACGCGGCCCTGATCCACCTGCTGGACACGGCGCTGGCGGACGAGCCGCCGCCGTCGGCCCGGGACGGTGGCTTCGTCCGCGCCGACTATCACGCCGGCCTGGACGAGCAGCGGGCGCTGCGCGACGAAAGCCGGCGCCTGATCGCCGGCCTGGAAGGCCGGTATCGCGTCGAGACCGGCATCGAGGCGCTGAAGATCCGGCACAACAACGTGCTGGGCTACTATCTGGAGGTCTCGGCCCGGCGGGCCGAGCCGCTGACCACGGCGCCGCTGAACGCGACCTTCATCCATCGCCAGACCATGGCGAACGCCATGCGTTTCTCGACCACCGAGCTGGCGGACCTGGAAGACCGTATCGGCCGGGCCGCCGACCGGGCGCTGGCGCTGGAAGCGGAGATCTTCGAGCACCTGGTCGGCGAGGTGGCGGCGGTGGCCGACGCGATCGCCCGGACGGCGCAGGCGATGGCCCGGCTCGACGTCGCCACGGCCAATGCCGAACTGGCCATGGCGCAGCGCCACGTACGCCCGGTGGTCGACGATTCCACGGCCTTCCGCATCGATGCCGGCCGCCATCCCGTGGTCGAAACGGCGCTGGCGGCGCGCGGCGACGGTCCGTTCGTGGCCAATGACTGCGACCTCGACCGGTCGCGCCGCGTCTGGCTGCTGACCGGGCCGAACATGGCCGGCAAGAGCACGTTCCTGCGCCAGAACGCGCTGATCGCGGTGCTGGCCCAGAGCGGCGCTTTCGTCCCGGCCACCGCCGCCCATATCGGCGTCGTCGACCGCCTGTTCAGCCGGGTCGGCGCCGCCGACGACCTGGCGCGCGGCCGCTCGACCTTCATGGTCGAGATGATCGAGACGGCGGCGATCCTGAACCAGGCCGGGCCGCGCGCGCTGGTGATCCTGGACGAGATCGGCCGCGGCACGGCGACCTTCGACGGCCTGTCGATCGCCTGGGCGACGATCGAGCACCTGCACGCGGTGAATTGCTGCCGGGCGCTGTTCGCGACGCATTATCACGAGCTGACGGCGCTGTCGGGCACGCTCGACGGTCTGACCACCCGGACCATGCGGGTCAAGGAATGGGACGGCGACGTGGTGTTCCTGCACGAGGTCGCCCAGGGCGCCGCCGACCGCTCCTACGGCATCCAGGTCGCCCGGCTGGCCGGCCTGCCCGACGCGGTGCTGGCCCGGGCCGAGGCGGTGCTGTCGGCGCTCGAACGCGGCGAAACTAGCGGCGCCGCGGCGGCGGGGCTGATCGACGATCTGCCGCTGTTCAGCGCGGCGCGCCCGACGGCGGCGACGTCCGGCCGGGCGCCCTCGCCGGTCGAGGAGATGCTGGCCGATGTCCGGCCCGACGAGCTGTCGCCGCGCCAGGCGCTGGAGCTGCTCTACCGGCTGACCGCGCTGGCCGGGGACGATCCGGCCGGCTGACCGCCCGGCAGAATTTTGTATCTTCGGCGACTCGTATTTGCGGTCCCGGTGAACTATCCTATGTTCGGAAGAGTGAAAGCGAAATTGGACGCGGTCATGAGAGTGACGGCCCTGGTCCTGGCGCTGGCTCTGACGGGGTGCTTGCAAACGGACACACCGACGACGCCGGTCGCGGAACCGCCCGCCGTGGAGCCGCCGCGCGACCTCATCCTGGCGTTACCGGAACCGGAGCTGGAGGCGCGGAAGCCGCCGAAGGCGCCGCTGCCCCGCGTCAAGCCGGCCCGGCCCGCGCCCGCCGAGCCGGACTCGGCGGACGATGTCGTCATCGCCGATACCGCGACCGCCGCCCTGCAGCCGCAGCCGGCCGAACTGATCGGCCTGGAGCCGACCCAGACGGTCGCGGTGCTGGGCGAACCCTCGCTGCGGCTCCAGGATCCACCGGCCCAGGTGTGGCAGTACAATGCCACCGAATGCACACTGCGACTGCACTTCTATCGGGACATAATCACGCAACAGTTCCGGGCTTTGTCCTACGAAATCGAGAATGCCGATACGGAGAACGTGGATGCCGAACGCCGCTGCCTTAACGACATCATTTCCGGGCGACGAGCACAATCCTGAAAACGCGCAGGGCAGCGCGGACATTCATGTCGTCCTGGTCGATGACGACGCGCTGTTCCGGGAATCCCTGGGCCTGAATCTGGTCGACAGCGGTTTCACGCTCAGCGAGTTCAGCAACGGCGCCGACGCGCTCGACTATTTCGCCCAAGGCGGCCGCGCCGACGTGATCCTGCTGGACTGGCGGATGCCCGGCCTGGACGGCCTGGAGGTGCTGCGCCGCCTGCGCGAGGGCCGGATCGAGGTGCCGGTCATCTTCCTGACCGTGATCGACGACGAGATCTACGAGGAAGCGGCGCTGGAAGGCGGCGCCGTCGACTTCATCGAGAAATCCCGCCGCCTGTCGATCCTGATCAAGCGCATCCAGCTTATCGTCGAGGGCCGCAAGTCGGCCGGCGACGACGAGGAGTTCGACGCCGCCGACGCGGCGATGCCCGGACAGGTGCAGAAATGGGGCGAACTGGAGCTCGACCACGAATCCAAGCGCGCCCGCTGGCGCGGCGAGCCGGTCGGCCTGACTCTGACCGAGTTCAATATCGTCGCCAGCCTGGCCGAGAAGGCGAGCGTGGACGTGTCCTACCGCGAAATCTACGATCAGGTGCACACGCAGGGCTTCGTCGCCGGCACCGGGCCGGACGGCTACCGCGTCAATGTCCGGACCTTCATCAAGCGGATACGCGGAAAATTCAAACAGATCGATGCAGGATTCGATCAGATTGAGAACTACGCCGGATTTGGCTACCGCTGGCGCGCCGACTGAGCCGCCGGCACCGTCCGGCGGGAGGATACGCCGCGCCGTCGTTCTGATAACGCGGTCGCTGTTCACCAGGCTGTTGCTGCTGGCGATCATCTTCGCCGCCGTCCCGGTCATCCTCTACACCCAGTTCCGCGACGCCTACGACGAGAACCAGAAGCTGCTGGTGCAGAGCGTCCGCGAGCAGGGCCAGCTCATTTCGCGGGCGCTGCGTCCGCTGCTGTCCTCGGGCGAGGGCTCGAACCGGATGCCCGCGCCGGCCGACCTGAGCGAGGCCCTGTCGCGCCTGTCCGGCGGCGAGATCACGCTGCGGGTGCTGCTGCAGCCGGCGACGGCCGCCGGCAGCGAGGAGTTCTACTACGTCGCCGCGGCGCCCGCGGTCTCGCCGGCCGACCTGGCGGTCGAGCGCGAGGAACTGGTGCGTCTCGGCGTGCTGGAAAAGCTGGCGCCGAGCTGCGCCGGCGGCATCGAGACCGCGCTGCGCTATCCGACCCAGGACGGCAGCGAGCAGGTCGTGACCTCGATCACGCCGCTGACCTCGCCGGCCGGCTGCTGGGTCGTCGTCACCTCGCATCCGACCAGCGTCTATTTCGAGCGCGGCATCGACAGGCCCTACTGGCACCGGCCCGAGGTCCGCACGGCGGCGGCGATCTACGGCCTGATGGCGCTGTCGGCGCTGGCCCTGTTCCTCGGCGTCCTGGGCGGGCTGCGCCGCTTCGGCCGCATGGCCGAGCGGATTCGCGATACCGGTTCCGAGACACCGGCCTTCGCGATCCAGAACCGCATTCCCGAACTGTCGGGCGTCGCCCGGGAATTCGACCGCATGGTGGAATCGCTGCAGAACTCGGCCCGCACCATGCGCCGGTCGGCGGAAGACAACGCGCACGCCTTCAAGACGCCGATCGCCATCATGCGGCAGAGCCTGGAGCCGCTGGAACGTTCGATCCGATGGGATGACGGGCGTGGGCGGCGGGCGCTGCAGATGATGGGCCAGGCCCTGGATCGGCTCGACCATCTGGTGTCGTTCGCTCGGCGGCTCGACGAGACCGAGGCCGAACTGGTGGTGCCGCCGCGTCAGCGGGTCGACCTGTCGTCGTCGTTGGACCGGTTGCTGACCGGCTATGCCGAATTCA
>JANQKO010000191.1 GCA_028281075.1 Alphaproteobacteria bacterium
AAGCGATCCCCTGGTAGGCCGACATGCCTTCTTCGGTGAAGCGACGCGTAATACGCATAAAACTATCCTTGACCTCTCGTGACCGGATTTGCTGATGTCCGGCGCCCGGTGCCTGGGCGCCCGCCCCGCGTTCTGCCAGCCGACCCACGATATGTTTGGTGTCGGCACTGACCTAACAACAAAATCTAGCCACATTCGGAAAGCGCGCGCAACGACATTTTGTGTCAGTTTCATGGCGGCATACATGATGTTGGGGGTGTTGATCCCCCGTCGGCGCCCTGGCGCATTTTTCAAAATTAATAAAATCAATGAATTGAGGGTGACTGTTCAATTTATTCATTACGTTCGCGTGGTTTCTTAGCATCCATATATGTCGAGACAGGCGCCGTCCGGCGGCTGGACGTCGCCGGCCGCCGATGCCATATTCCCGCCGGCGACAACGAGGAACATGGAATCCGACGCATGGGCGCAACCATCGGCACCCGCCTGATGACCTGGTGGAAGGGCAAGCTGGTCGGCGAGGACCAGTTCGGCAACCGGTACTATGCCGAGAAGGCCGGCGACCGCCGCTGGGTGATTTACCAGGGCATGCCCGAGGCGTCGAAGGTGCCGCCGGCCTGGCATGCCTGGTTGCACTACACGACGGACGAGGTGCCGTCGGCCGATTCGGCCTACGCGCAGTCCTGGGAGCAGACGCATATCCCGAACCTGACCGGCACGACGGCGGCCTACCGGCCGTCGGGAAGCCTGGCCGGCGACGGCAAGCGCGACGCGGCCACGGGCGACTACGAGGCCTGGCGGCCGGAATAGGCCGCCGCCGCGCCTATCGACCTTTCCGTTGTTTCTACCTTACAGAGCCCTCACCCCAACCCTTGAACGTATACGTTCAAGCCCGCGAGCGGGAGAGGGGGCCGCCACCGTTGGAGTTTGTTGCCCCTCTCCCGCTTGCGGGAGAGGGAGGGACCCGCGAGCGGCAGCTCGTGGGAGGGTGAGGGCCAATGGCGTCGCTGCTGAAACGCGCATCAACCAACTCGGGAATCCCACAAATCCAACCGCCCGGACTTCTGCACCGGTTACCGGTCGGATCGGGTTTGCCGGTGGATGGCGCCCGGCGCGCGGTGCATAATACGCGCCGATTCCCCGACCGCTTCAGGAGGTCCCATGGGCGGCAATCTGGTTGAGACGCTGATCGGCGCGGTGGTGCTGGTCGTCGCCGGCGTGTTCATGGCAATCGCCTATACCCGGGCCGACATCAAGACCGTCGCCGGCTACGAGCTGGTCGCCAAGTTCGAGAAGATCGACGGCATCGGCGTCGGCAGCGACGTCACCATGAGTGGCATCAAGATCGGCACCGTCGTCGGACAGGAGCTCGATACCGAGACCTTCCTGGCGGTGGTCCGTGTCTCGCTGTCGGACGAGATCCAGTTGCCGGAGGACTCGGCGATCAAGGTCTCCAGCGCCGGCCTGCTGGGCGACAATTACCTGGCGATCGATCCCGGCGGCGCCGACGAGATCCTGGCGGCCGGCGACGAGATCCGCTTCACCCAGGGCTCGGTCGATCTGGTGGACCTGTTGGGCAAGGCGATCTACAGCTCCGGCAGCGGCAACTAGGCCAGGACCGGCGGCATGCGCGGGCTGCGGCGCGGCCTGGGGCCGGCGGCGCTGGGGCTGGCCGTGACGCTGCCGGCGGCCGGCCTGTCGGCCGACCGGGCCGTGGTGCTGCGCGGCCTGGACAAGATCACCGCCCGGATCACCACCTTCGACGCGCCGATCGACATGACGGTGCCGTTCGGCACGCTGCGGATCACGCCGCGGGCTTGCAACAAGCGGCCGCCGGAGGAGACGCCGGAGGTCGCGGCGTTTCTGGAGATCGTCGACCAGCGGCCGGGCGAGAGCCAGCGGATCGCGCTGTTCAGCGGCTGGATGTTCGCCTCCAGCCCGGCGCTGTCGGCGCTGGAGCATCCGGTCTACGACGTCTGGGTGATCGACTGCAGGACCTCGCCGGCCGACAGCGCGGCGCCGCCGCAGGAGAAATCGGCGAACTGATCGAGCGCCGCGTCGAGCCGCCGGCGGTAGTCGCCGCGGCTGATCTCGATGGTTCCGAACTGCATCAGATGCTCGGTCACGAACTGGGTGTCCAGCAGCGTGTAGCCGCCGCGGATCAGGCGGCCGACCAGATGCACCAGCGCGACCTTGCTGGCGTCGCGGGCGCGGCTGAACATGCTTTCGCCGAAAAACGCCGTGCCCAGCGAGACGCCGTAGAGCCCGCCGACCAGCTTGTCCGCCGACCAGACCTCGACACTGTGGGCGTGATCGCGGGCATGCAGGTCGTTGTAGAGGTCGATGATCTGGTCGTTGATCCAGGTGCTGGCGCGGCCGGGCCGCGACGCGGCGCAGGCGGCGACGACATCGGCGAAGCAGTGGTCGACGGTGATGTCGTAGACTTCGGCGCGCACGGTGCGCCGCAAGCGACGGGACAGGTGGAAGGCATCCAGCGGCAGGATGCCGCGGCGGTCCGGATCGACCCAGAACAGCCGGGTATCGTGCCGGTCCTCCGCCATCGGGAAGACGCCGGCCGCGTAGGCCTTCAACAGCAGTTCCGGCGTGATCCGCATAACCGTTCGCCGCAATATCGGTGGCTGGAGCGGGACGGGGCAGGCGCCATGCCGATGGCAATCAGCCTTGCGCGTGGCGTTCCAGGAACCGTTCCAGCCAGTGGATGTCATAGTCGCCGTTGACGAAATCGGGCTCGTTGATCAACGCCAGATGCAGCGGAATATTGGTGTCGATGCCGACGATGACAAACTCTTCCAGCGCCCGGCGCAGGCGCAGCAGGCATTCGTTGCGGGTGGTGCCGTAGACGATCAGCTTGGCGATCAGGTTGTCGTAGTAGGGCGGCACCCGGTAGCCGGCATAGAGGCCCGAATCGACCCGGACCGCCATGCCGCCCGGCGCGTGATAGTCGGTCACCAGGCCGGGCGAGGGTGTCAGCGTAAACCCGTTTTCGGCATTGATCCGGCACTCGATGGCGTGGCCGACGGTTGAGATGTCGGATTGCGCGATCGCCAGCGGGCCGCCGGCGGCGATCCGGATCTGCTCGCGCACCATGTCGATGCCGGTCACGGCCTCGGTCACGGGATGCTCGACCTGCAGCCGGGTGTTCATCTCGATGAAGTAGAAGGCG
>JANQKO010000499.1 GCA_028281075.1 Alphaproteobacteria bacterium
TCGGCGAAGGCCTGCGTCGGCGGATGGCAGGCCGCGCAACTGAGCGCGGGCGCGGTCGCGAACGGCCGGTGAAACACGGCTTCGCCCCGCCGCGCCGCCGCCGGCGCGGCGGCGGTCAGGCGGCCGGACGCTGTCAGCGACGGCCCCGGCAGGACCTCGAGCTGCCGCATATAGGCGACCAGCGCGTCCAGCAGCCAGCCCGGCGGGCGGTCGCCCTGGAACTCGTTGACGATGACGTTGCGGGTAAAGTCCTCCAGCGTGCCGAACCGGCCGTCATGGCCGTAGGGCGCGGTGGCGGCGATGCCGCGCAGGCTGGGGATGTTCAACGGATTGGCCAGCCGGTCGTCGGCGCGCGGATTGAACAGGAAATGGCTGACGTCGATATTGCCAGGCCGGTCCGACAGGCCCTCGATGAAGAAGCCCGCCGTGATATGGCCGTTGGTATGGCAGGTCTGGCAGCTCATGCCCTCGCGGCGCGCCAGCCCGCCCAGGACCTGGGGCGCGCGAAAGGCCAGGCGGCCGAGCTGCACGATGGCCGGCGCCGCGCCGCCGCGGCCGACGATGCGCAGGCGTTCGCGCGGCCGGCTGCGCAGCGCCGCCGCCATGTCGCCGCCGGGGCGCAGCCACTGGCTGTCGCGAACCGGCCCCTGGGGCGCGCCGATCTGGCCCGACACGGCCGGGGCCGTCAGGCATATCAGGCAGAGAAGAAACCAAGGGGCGAAACGCCGCACGGGCCGTCCCGGAGCTATCCTGTCATGCGCCGGCTGACGATAGCACTGACCGGCACCAGGACGAAGCCGCGATCCCGCAGGGTCGGCAGCCAGGCCTCGAGCGCCTGCAGCGTCTCGGCGTGCGGATGGCCGATGGCGACGGCGTGGCCCTGGCGCTGCGCCATGCGCTCGACCGCGCGCAGTTGCCGGCGGATCTGCGGCATCGACAGGTGGTGGTCCAGGAAGATGTCGCGGGTCGCGGTCGGCACGCCGCTTTCGCTCGCCACCCGGCCGGCCACCGATCCGACGCTGGTGATCGAGTCCAGGAACAGGAGGCCCCGGCTCTTCAGCTCGCGCATCACCGGCCGCATATGGTCGGACGACGCGGTAAAGCGGCTGCCCATGTGGTTGTTGATGCCGACATAGCCGGAAAACCGGGACAGGTTCCAGTCCAGGCGCCGCGCGCGCTCGCCGGCGGGCAAGTCGACCAGCAGCGCGTTCGGGCCGGGATCCTTGTCCGCGCCCAGCGGCTCCATCGGCATGTGCACCAGCAATTCGTGCCCGGACTGGCGCGCTTCGGCCGCCAGTGCCGGCAGGCCGCGGCCATAGGGCAGAAGCGCGATGGTGATCGGTCCCGGCAGCGCGATGCTGCGCCGGGCCCGCGCCGGGTTCAGGCCGACGTCGTCAAGGACGATGGCGATGACCGGACGGTCGCCGATATCGGGCGTGACGGCGGCGAAGCGTTTCCAGGCCGGCAGCGTGGCGGGCGGCTGCGTCGTGGTTGGCGTCGTGGTCAGCGGCGTGGTGGTCGGTGGCGCCGTGGTCGGCTGTGCTGTCGGCGGCGGCTGCGTCGCCGCCGGCGCCGGCGCCGCGACGGCCGGCGGCTCGGGCGGTGTCTCGACGGCCGCGACGGTCGGCGCCGCGGGTGGCAGCGTGGGCGCGGCCCGCTCGGCCGGTTCGGGCGCCGGCGCCGCGACCCGCGGTGTCGGCGGGACCGGTGCCGGAAGTCGGGCGGACCGCGCGAAGGCCGGCGCCGCGTCCGTCCGCGCCACGGCATGCGCGGTGCGGTCGTCGACCGGCGGCGCCAGCAGCCAGGTGCCGCCAGCCATCAGCAGGCCCGCCGCGAAGCCGGCCACCGAGATCAGCAACGATTGCACCAAGGCCCGCATCCTCCGTCTTGCCGCGCGGCGGCCCCGCGATCTGCGGCGGACACGGCTGATTGAGATGCCACCCGACAGAGTCGCCTCCTTTCGCGCTCGCGTTACGGTTTCTGCGGTGAATCGCCGTGCCGCCGACTATATCGGCGTCACCCCCGTGATCGCCAGCGAAACGGCCCCGGCGTCGTTCCGGGTCCGGCCGGCCCGTCGTCAGCTACCGGCGAGATCGTCCAGGATCGGGCAATCCGGCCGCTGGTCCCCGTGACAACGTTCAGCCAGATCGCTCAACGTCGAACGCATGGACTGAAGCTCGCCGATCTTGGTGTCGATACGGTTAATGGCCTGTTCCGCGACGGCCTTGACCGCCGCGCTGGCCCGGCTGTGGTCATGGTAGAGCGACAGCAGCTCGCCCACCTCGCGCACCGAAAACCCGAGCCCCCGGGCCCGGGCGATGAAGCGGAGCGTATGGACGTCGGTGCCGGAAAAATCGCGATAGCCGTTCTCGGCCCGCGCCGGCCGGCCGATCAGGCCGATATCCTCGTAGTAGCGGATGGTTTTCGCCGGCACGCCGGACCGGGCCGCCGCCTCGCCGATATTCATGCGCTGCTCCGTTCCCGCCGCTGCGTCGTCCGCTACATATGAAGGTTCCGGCGACGGGAAGGTCAAGGCCGGCCCGGCCGGCCCCCTGCCCCTTGACGCGGCCGGCATTGCCCTGTTTGCTGCCGGCCGAGGCGCGGGGCCACGGAGTTGGCGCGGCCGGCGCCGCAGGGAGGGCTGCCATGGCAGCGCAGGCGGAAGACTTCAAATCGCTGATCGGCCAGGTCGCGGCCGGCGGGACATTGAGCGTCGAACAGGCGCACCGCGCCTTCGATATCATGATGTCGGGCGACGCGACCCCGTCCCAGATGGGCGCCTTCCTGATGGGGCTGCGGCTGCGCGGCGAGACGGTGGCCGAGATCACCGGCGGCGTGATGACCATGCGGGACAAGATGACCCGCCTGGACGCGCCGGCCGGCGCCATCGACATCGTCGGCACCGGCGGCGACGCCACCGGCACCTACAACATCTCTACGGCCGCCGCCCTGGTGACGGCGGCCTGCGGGGTCACCGTCGCCAAGCACGGCAACCGGGCCGCGTCGTCGAAGTCGGGCGCGGCCGACGTGCTGACGGCGCTGGGCGTCGACATCGAGGCGGATTTCCCGCTGCTGCGGCAGGCCGTGCACGAGGCCGGCATCTGCTTCATGATGGCGCCGCGCCACCATGGCGCCATGCGCAATGTCGGGCCGACACGGATCGAGCTCGGCACCCGGACGATCTTCAACCTGCTGGGACCGATGTCGAACCCGGCCGGCGTGAAGCGGCAGTTGATCGGCGTGTTCGCG
>JANQKO010000598.1 GCA_028281075.1 Alphaproteobacteria bacterium
ATTTGGACTCTGCCGGGAAGTCGGTATCCAGGACACCCTGGCCGCCGACGCGAGCGGCCCGCGCCACCATCTCGGGGAGCCAGTGATAAGTTTGGGGACCCAGCACGATGTCGACATAGGGCGCCCGACGTAAGATCTCGGCGCCCTCGGCCTGGGCGACGCAGCCGGCGACGGCCAGGACCATGCGGCCACCGGCGGCGGCCTTGGCGTCCTTCAGCCGGCGCAGCCGGCCCAGCTCCGAGAACGTCTTCTCGGCCGCCTTTTCGCGGATGTGACAGGTGTTGATGATCACCATGTCGGCGTCGTCGGGGACGTCGGTCGGCGCATAGCCCAGCGGTGCCAGGACGTCCGTCATACGCGCGGAGTCGTAGACGTTCATCTGACAGCCGTAGGTGCGAATGAATAGTTTCTTAGGCAAAGAGGTTTCGAGCGGGACTTCCGACGCCTTCAGATCCACCTAATTGGCCCGATCATAACATTTTTCGGGCTTTCGTAAGCCTTACGAACATCCACCACCTAAGCAAGAGCGGCAATCGAGTCAAGCGGGCCGCCGCGTGTCCTGGCGCCGCCCGGTCAGGGCCCGGGACAGCCCCTCGGCGACGACCTGCTGACAGACGGCCGCCAACTGCTTGCGGTTATCGAACGCCTCTATGGTTAAGGGAGTATGAAACTCGATCTCGACGACGGACCGGCCGAGCGACAGCACCCGCCACAGATGCGGGAACATGTCCATGTCCCCATACCAGGCGTAATAGTGCCGGAACCGCCGTCCGACCGGCATCCCGTGCAGCCGCGTATAGGCGATGGTGACCGGCTGGACCGTCACCGGCCGACCATCGATCTCGGTCTCGGCGGCGGCGAGAAACGCGCTCTTGAACGGCAGCACGCGGTTGCCGTCGCTACTGGTGCCCTCGGGAAACAGCACCAGGCTGTCGCCGTCGCGCAGCCGCGCGTGCATGTCGTCGCGGGCATCGGCGCTGCGCACGGCGCGCCGCTCGACGAAGATCGTGCGCTGCAGCCGCGCGAGCTGGCCGAACAGCGGCCAGCCGGCGACCTCGCTCTTGGCGATGAAGGACACCGGCACCAGGGTCGACAGGGCCAGGATGTCGATCCAGGATGCGTGGTTGGCGACGAACAGCACCGGCCGCTCGGCGGCGACCTGGCCGAACGTCTGCACCTCGATGCCCAGCAGCCGGCAATAGATGCGATGCGCGCGCGGCGGCAGCCAGTCGCCGGCCCGCGGCCGCAGCTTCAGGATCGACCACTGCACGGCCATCATCGGCAGCGTCGCGGCGATGAAGGCGAGCAACTTGGTTCCGGCGACGACGTTGCGCATTCGACCCGAACGCCGGTCTCGATTCGCGTGGACGAAGGGGATGGCGGCGGCGGACTATCCGCCGCCGCGCTTCTTTTTCGACGTCCGCTCCAGCGGCACGCCGTAAAGCTCCAGCCGATGGCCGATCAGTTCGAAGCCGTGCTCGCGCGCGACCTTCTCCTGCAGGCGTTCGATCTCGGCGTTATGGAACTCGATGACGCGGCCCGACGTGGTATCGATCAGGTGGTCGTGGTGCTCTTCCGGCGATTCCTCGTACCGTGCCCGACCGTCCCCGAAATCGTGCCGCTCGATGATGCCGGCTTCCTCGAACAGACGGACGGTCCGGTATACCGTGGCGATGCTGATGTTCGGATCGATGGCGGCCGAGCGGCGGTAGACTTCCTCGACATCCGGATGATCCTCGGCCACGGACAGAACACGCGCGACGACCCGCCGCTGTCCCGTCATTCTCAGACCCTTCTCGATACAAAGACGCTCCAACCTGTCCGGCATCGTTCCCCTCAATGACTTGGCGAGGCCACGGCGGGTGTCCAGCCCGGCCGTGGCCGTCCCCTAACGCCGACGGCGCCGGGTCGTGCCAAGCCCGATCTTCTTCGCCAGCTCGCGACGCTGCGCAGCATAGTTCGGCGCCACCATGGGATAGTCGGGCGGCAACCCCCAACGCTCCCGATACTGCTCCGGAGACATGTCATACGCCGTCTTCAGGTGCCGCTTAAGCATCTTGAGCTTTTTACCGTCTTCCAGGCATATAATATAGTCCGGCGTAACCGACTTGCGAATTGAAACAACGGGTTGCGGACGTTCCTGGCTGGTCTGCACGTCCGCCTGCCCGAGGCCGCTGAGCGATCCGAAAACACTCTGGATCAGTTGGGGCAAATCGGAGATCTGAACCGCGTTATTCGAAACATGCGAGGCTACGATATCGGCAGTAAGCTGCAACAATTCACTTGTGTCGCCATTCTGCTCACTCATTCTTTAACATCCTCCCAGTACCTAGAGGTCCCGCCCTCGATGGTGGTATATTCCCGAAAATAAAGTTTAGCAATCTTAAAATATTCGCGGTGCAGTTGACGTACGCAGACACTAGAATGACGTGTGCAGATCATGTTCTCGACATCACGGACCAAGTCTGTCCGATGACATTCGTGCGCACAAAATTGCTCATTGAGCGCATGGCCGTTGGTGAAACGGCCGATGTACGCCTGAATGCCGGCGAGCCACTACAGAATGTCCCGCGCTCGGTACGCGAACACGGACACGAGATTTTGAGCCTCGCACCGGAAACGGGTGCCGACGCCGACGGCCCGTATATCCTGCGGTTGAAAAAGCGCTAATTTCCGGGCGATTCGGCCGGATCGCGGGTCAGCGCCAGGCGCATGACCAGGGCGTCGCGCGGCCGGCCGCCGGCCTGGCGGGAATAGCCCGGCCGCCGCGCCACCTCGGCGGAGCCGAGCCGCCGATAGAGGGCGACGGCGGCATGGTTCCGCTGGTCGACCTCCAAGAGCAGCGCATCGGCGCCGTCGGCGCGCGCCCGCCCGGCGACACCCGCGATCAGCGCCCGCGCCAGTCCCCGGCGCCGGTAATCCGGCAACACGCCGACCGACAGCACTTCGCCTTCGTCCGCCGCCGTGCGCGCCAGCGCGAAGCCGGCATCGACCGGCCGGTCGCCGCCAAGGCGGCCGAGGAGCGCGAAGGCGCCGGGCTGCGCCAGCAGTCGGGCCACGGCGTCACCGTCCCAGGGCCGCGCGAAGCAGCCCGCGTGCAGCCGCGCCAGCACCGCGGTCTCGTCGGGCCGCGCCGCGACGACCACGGGCCGGCTCATGCGCCGGCGACGGGCGGACGCGCGTCGGGCGCCCGCAAATAAAGCGGCGCCAGGTCGGGGCCGGGCCGGGCGTCGGCGAATCGGCCCGCCGCGAACCGGCCGAACCGCGCCGCCGACGGCAGGGCCGGCGCGTCCGCCAGCCGGGCCCGCGGCAGCGACGGCAGCACCAGCGCGGCGGCGCTGCCCACGACCAGGCCGCCGGCCGGCGGCGCCATGTCGCCGGCCGCGTCACATGGCCGCAGCACGGGCGGCCCCAGCGTGGCGGGTCCGGGCCCGAAGGCCTGGAGATAGGCCTCGCCCCGGCGCGCGTCCATGGCCACCAGGACGGGATCGACGCCGAAGGTGGCGACGTTGGCGGCGACGGCCTCGCAGGTGGTCAGGCCCAGCGCCGGCGCGCCGGTGGCCAGCGCCAGTCCCCGCGCCGCGGCGACGCCGATGCGGACGCCGGTGAAGGTGCCGGGTCCGATGGTCGCGCAGATCAGTTCGATGTCGGCCAGGCCGAGGCCCGATTCGCCGCATACCGCCTCGATCATCGGCATCAGCCGTTCCGCCTGGCCGCGCGGCATCGCGACGTCGCGGTGCGCCAGCAGCCGGTCGCCGTCCAGCACCGCGGCCGAGCAGGCGGCAAGCGCGGTGTCGAAGGCCAGCACGCGCATGGCAGCCCGGACGCCGGCTAGAGCACCTGGCAGGCGTCGCCGAAGTCCAGCCGCGGATTGCGCGGCGGCAGCGCCGCCGGATCGCCGTAGCCGAGATTGCAGATGAAGTTCGACTTCACGTCGCCCCGGGGAAAGAACGCGGCGTCGACGCCGGCATTGTCGAAACCCGACATCGGGCCGCAATCGAGACCCAGCGCCCGGGCGGCGATGATCATGTAGGCGCCCTGCAGCGCGCTGTTGCGGAACGCCGTCGCCTCGATCAGCGCGTCGTTGCCCTCGAACCAGGACCGGGCCGTCAGGTCGTGCGGGAAAAGCTGGTCGAGCCGTTCGTGGAACCGGATGTCGTAGCCGACGATCACCGTCACCGGCGCCGCCATGGTCTTATCCACGTTGCCCGCGATGAGGTGGGGCTTTAGCTTTTCCTTCGATTCGTCGGTCCGCAGAAACAGCCAACGCGCCGGACTGCAATTCGCGCTGGTGGGGCCCATGCGCATGAGATCGTACATCGCCTGCAAGGTGACGTCGGAGACCGGCTTGTCGAGCCAGGCGGAATGCGTCCGCGCGTTCCGGAATATCAGGTCCAAGTCCCTGTCGCTTAGGATGTGACTCACCGGCAATCCCCTTATCGGTTGCAAACGGACGGTTTACCAAATGAATCTATCTATTTCGCAAATGGTACGGCCGGCAAGTGGGTTTGGACATCGCCTGTCCGGGCGGCAAACGGCGACCCGGCGAGGGGCGCTTCGCAGACATGGGGTTGCCGACATGAACGCGCACGCCAGCGAGCGGGGCAGACGCCGCCGCGCCCGGGCCGCCATGGCGGCGATGTTCGCCCTGCTGTCGGCGGCGGCGGCCGCGCCGCCACCGGCCGCCGCCGAGACGCATGCCGTCGTTTTCATGTATCACCGGTTCGGCGACGGGCGCTTTCCGTCCACCAACATCGCCCTCGATCAGTTCGACGCGCATATCGCCGAGATCCGGTCGGGCGGCTACAACGTGCGGCCGCTGCCCGAGATCATCGCCGCGTTCCGCAAGCGCGAGCCGCTGGCCGACCGCACGATCGCGATCACCATCGACGACGCCTATGCCAGCGTCTACGAACAGGCATGGCCCAGGCTGCGCCAGGCCGGCCTGCCGTTCACGCTGTTCATCGCCACGGACGCGGTCGACCGGCGCCTGGCCGGCGTCATGACCTGGGACCAGATCCGCGAACTGGCGACGGCGGGCGTCACGATCGGCAGCCAGAGCGCCAGCCACCCGCACATGCCCGACCTGACCCAGGCACAGAACCAGGCCGAGATCGAGCGGTCGAACCAGCGCTTCCGCGAGGAGCTGGGCTTCACGCCGACATTGTTCGCCTATCCGTTCGGCGAATCCGGCCTCGAGCAGCAGCAACTGATTCGCGGCGCCGGCTTCGTGGCCGCGTTCGGCCAGCATTCCGGCGTCCAGCATGCCGACACCGATCTCTACAATCTGCCGCGTTTCGCCATGAACGAACGCTTCGGGTCGCTCGACCGTTTCCGGCTGGCCGCCAACGCCCTGCCACTGCCGGTCAGCGACGTCACGCCGGCGGACACGGTGCTGCGGGCGCAGAACCCGCCGGCGTTCGGGTTCACCGTCGACCCGCGCATCAAGCGGCTCGACCGGCTGAACTGCTACGCCTCGAACCAGTCCGGCGCGGCGCGGCTGGAGCGGCTGGGCCCGCACCGTATCGAGGTCCGCATCGACGAGGCCTTCGCGCCGGGGCGCGGCCGCATCAACTGCACGCTACCCGCCGGCGACGGCCGCTGGCGCTGGTTCGGCGTGCAGTTCTTCATTCCGAAAGCCTGACCGCCGCACAGCCGGCACCGGTTCAGGAGGCGATTTCCAGCCTCGACGCCGGCGTCCGCGAATCGGACCCGTCCGGGATCAGCCGGACGTGATCGAAGTTCCACATCCGGTTGACGCGCATGATGTCGCGGATGCTGCGGACATAGGCCGTGCCGCGCTCGGAGTAGCGTTGCAGCGCGGCCGCCAGCGTATAGCCGTTGAGGGCATGCCCCAGCGCCCGCTTGCCCGCCCGCAGCGCCCGGAAGTCCTCGTAGGCCGGATGGGTGTTGAGGTTCCGCAGATAGGCCGCGACGGAGTGATAGAGCCCGTGGAAGACCTTCACCTCGTGCCGTTTTCCGGCATCGCGCCGGCGCGGCACCATGCCGGCGCCCGGCTTGAAGGTGTGCTGGCCGAACACGGCGTTGCCGCGGATGGCGAACCGCGAGGTGCCCCAGCCGGATTCCTCGGCGGCCTGCGCCAGCGCCAGCGACGGCGGCACGAAGTCGACGCGCCGCTTCAGCTCGGCGAGATCCGGCGTCTCGAGGCCATAGGCCGTGGCCAGGCCGGCGAGGAACATGCCGTCGGAGGCCAGGACCGGCCGGCCCGCGGCGATCCGGCCGTCGATCGCCAGCAGGCGCGCGCGGTCGGCCAGCACCCGCTCGTTCGCCCGCAAGATCAGCGGCAGAATCATCTGGATGAACAGGCGCTTGCGCGCGGCCGTCGACCGCAGCGCCTTCAGGTCGCCGGGCAGCACCGTCACGAA
Source organism: Alphaproteobacteria bacterium (assembly GCA_028281075.1). Taxonomy (GTDB): domain Bacteria; phylum Pseudomonadota; class Alphaproteobacteria; genus JANQKO01. Next base: position 6,387 of record JANQKO010000598.1, read on the forward strand.
GACCCGCGGCACATGCAGGTCGCCGCGCCGCACCAGGTCGAGATTGTAGTCGAGGCTGTCGAACTTCCGCCGCAGCCCGTCGGCATCGACCAGTTCCGGCGGCCAGGCCCGCCTGACCGCGGCCGGCGTCGCCAGGCCGGCGCCGTCGGCGATCGCCGTCGATCCGAACATCTCGCCGGCTACCGCCGGCGGGACCGCGCCGGACAGCGCGAACGACACGCAGGCGGCCGCCACGATCGGATGGAATGGATATGGACGCCGCGGCCGCGCCGATAAGGCGATTCTTGTTGTCATGCCTGTCCCGACCGAGCCGACAACACGCGCCGGCCGCAGCGGTCTCGCAGACAGCCGCCCCGTTCGTCAAGCGTCAAATTTCAGGCTGGGCCGGGTCAGGGATTGTTTTGAGAATGGCCCTGTTGAGAATGGCCTTGCCAGCTCAGGCCTGCCGGACCTCGACCACCTCGGGAATGTAGTGCCGCAGCATGTTCTCGATGCCGTGCTTCAGGGTCGCCGTCGAGCTCGGGCAACCGGCGCAGGCGCCCTGCATGTGCAGGTAGACCACGCCTTCCTCGAAGCCCTGGAAGACGATGTCGCCGCCGTCCATGGCCACCGCCGGCCGCACCCGCGTGTCCAGCAGCTCGACGATCTGGTCGACGACCTCGCGGTCGGCCTCGGAAACCGAGGCGCCATGCGCCGACATCGCCTGATCCTGCTCGATGACCGGCAGGCCGGCCGTGAAATGCTCCATGATGGCGCCCAGAATGGCGGGTTTCAGGTGATGCCACTCCCCGTCATCCTTGGTCACGGTAATGAAATCGGCGCCCAGGAAAACCCGCGTCACGCCGCCGACCTCGAACAGCCGGCGGGCCAGCGGCGACCTGCCGGCGCTCTCCACGTCCGGAAAATCGGCCGTGCCGTTGGCCAGAACCTCGAGCCCGGGCAGGAACTTCAACGTCGCCGGGTTCGGCGTGGCCTCGGTCTGGATGAACATCGGTCTTCCCCGCTATACGACTGTGGCGTCGACGTTATCATGCCTATATGTGTATGACTGACCGAACAATATCAAGCTTTTGCCCCGGGCCGGCCGCCATCGCCCCGGACCGCGGGCAGTCGCGTTTGCCTGGATCCGGACCATGACACCACGGCAGGAAAACCGGACGGCGGCCACGGACGATACCGGGCTGGCCGCCTACCATCCGAGCTGGTCGACCAGCCCCGTGGCCAGTTGGCTGGTCGAGCACGACGGCAAGTCCATCGAGCTCAGCGAGTTCCTGAAGCAGCTCTGCCTGCGGCTGGTCGACCAGGACGTCGCCGTCTACCGCGTCACCATCGGCATCCGGTCCATGCACCCGGAGGTGTTCGCCAAGGCCGTGCTGTGGAATCGCGGCGAAGACGGCATCGTGCAGATCGACCGGTCCTACGAGACGCGCCATTCGGACATGTACGCGAACAGCCCGGTCAAGCTGATCCACGACGGCGCCGGCGGGATCCGGCGCCGGCTCGAAGGCGACGACGTGGTGCTCGATTTCCCGATCCTGCAGGAGCTGGTCGAGATCGGCTGCACCGACTACGTGATCATGCCGATACACATGTCCAACGGACGCACCAACTTCATCTCCTGGACCACGGACCAGCCCGGCGGCTTCACCACGCCGCAACTGACGCTGCTCTACGACCTGCTGCCGCTGATCTCGCTCAGGGTCGAGCTGGAGGTCGCCTACGAAGCGACCCGGACGCTGCTGAACACCTATCTCGGGCACGAGCCGGCCCGGCGGGTGCTGGCCGGCTCGGTGCGCCGCAAGCAGGTCGAGGACATCCGCGCCGCCGTCTTCGTGAGCGACATGCGCGGCTTCACCCGGCTCGCGGACCGGCATCCCCCCGACGTCGTGATCAGCGCGCTCGACGACTATTTCGAGACCCTGGCCCGACCGATCGAAACCCGTTTCGGCGAGGTCCTGAAGTTCATCGGCGACGGCATGCTGGCCATCTTCGACGCCGAAACCGATCCGCGCGACGCCTGCTGCAAGGCCCTGGCCGCCGCCATGGAGGGGCTGGACAGGCTCGCGGCCCTGAACGCGCGCCGGGTCGCGGCCGACCAGCCCGAGATCCGCGTCGGCATCGGACTGCATCTGGGCGATGTGCAATACGGCAACGTCGGCGCCCGTGACCGGCTCGACTTCACGGTGATCGGCCCGGCCGTGAACGAGGCCAGCCGCGTCGAGACGCTGTGCAAGGTGATGCGGCGGCCGCTGCTGGCCTCGGCCGCGTTCGCCGAGGCGCAGTGCGGCACCGATCTGGTCAGTCTCGGCTTCCACGCCCTGCGCGGGGTCGCCGAACCGCAGGAAATCTTCGGCCTGCCGGGGCACGATGCGGACGCCTGAGCGATCGTTCGAGAATGGCCTTCGTTTGAAAATGGCCTTGCCGGCCCGCTCCCCCACCCGGCCACCCAACGACAGTATCCTATGGGTGGCCGGGTGGGGGA
>JANQKO010000610.1 GCA_028281075.1 Alphaproteobacteria bacterium
GCCGGAACGCGGCGCGGGCGGCGACCATCCCGCGCCAGGCGCCGATCGCCTGCTCGACCGGCGCCAAGGCCCGGCCCATCAGGATCGACGCCGCGATCATCGTCCCCGGCGTGATCTCTTCGCGGACGGCGAGATAGGCGCCGAGCCCCAGGATGCCGAGCTGCAGGGCCTGGCGCAGGAACTTGGCGACGGCGGTGATGATGCCGGCGCGCGCGCTGGCGCGGCTCTGCTGGGCGACCATCTCGGATTGCGGCGCCCGCCAGTGCCGCAGCAGCGACCCCAGCATGCCCATGGCCTGAACCGCCTCGGCATTTCGCGCCGCGGCCTCGGCCTTGGCCCGCATCCGGCCGTGCGCGCGCGTGGCCCGATCCAGCGGCGCGTGCGTCGCCGCTTCGTTCAACAGCGCGAGCAGGAACAGCAGGATGCAGCCGATCAGCGACATCCAGCCCAGCCAGGGATGCAACAGGAAGATCACCGCCAGGAAGATCGGCGCCCAGGGCGCGTCCAGCACCGGAAACACGCCGGGTCCGGTCAGGAAATTGCGGAGCTGCTCGAGGTCCTGCAGCGGCTGGCGGGCCGGCTCCGACGGCCGTGCCGCGGCCCGGTCCACGGTCGCCGCCAGCAGCGGCGCCGACAGGCGGCGGCTGATCCAGCCGCTGACGCCCAGCAGTACCCGGCCGCGGACGATCTCCAACGCCGCCATCGTCGCCAGCGCCAGCAGCGCGATGACCGACAGCGCCGTCAGCGTCTCCATGCTGCGGCTGCTGAGCACGCGGTCGTAGACCTGCAGCATGTAGAGCGAGGTCGTGAGCATCAGCAGATTGACGCCCATGCTGAACAGCACCAGCGGCGCGATCGCGGCCCGGCAGCCGGCCACCACCTCGGTAAGGGCATTCCTGTCCGGTCGGGTCTCCGTCACGACGGTATCATGGCAGTTTCCGCCCGGTATCAGGCAAGCAGGAAATCGTCCTCGTGCAGGTCGTTCGGGCGCACGCCGATCAGGAAGATCGACTTCGCCCCGCCCAGGTCGAGGCGGGTGCCGTCCAGGTCGGCCTGCTGGCCGCCGCCATCGGCCCGGACGTCATGCGCGCCGGCCAGCAGCTCGTCCAACGAGGCGAAGGCGAAGTCGGACACGTCGATCCGGTCGTCGCTGCCGGCGCCGGCCGCGAAGCCCTGGATCGTCAGGGTATCACCGCCGTCCGGGAACCCGAACAGCTCATCGCGCCGGTCGTCGGCCAGCACGTAATGCGCCGCCCCATCGCTACCGCCGCCCTGGCCGGTGGCGAAATTGTTGGCTGTGGGCGTACGGACGATGAAGTTATTGCCTGTATCTACCGACCCCATTGTTATGATGAAGGATCCCGAAGCGGGTGGCGCCGGACCGATCGTCGTCAGCGTCAGCGTCGCCGTCGGGCCCCAGGCGCCGCCGTCCGACGCCTGCGCCTCGAACACATCCGTCGACCCGTACTCGCCGCCGCGCAGCCACCATTTGCGGAAATGCTCCGGCGTCAGTTCGTACCAGCCGTCGTGCTGCACCAGATGGCCGTCCGGCGTCCAGTAGAAGCCGCTGCCGTCCGCCAGGTTGGTGTCCCGCACCCGGAACTTCGTCGCCGCGTCGCCTTCGGCATCCGTCACCGACAGGTGATAGCCCGCCCGGACCCAGCCGCCGCTCTCGATCTCGTAGCTGCGGCTCTCGATCACCGGCGCCGCGTTCGCCGCCGACGACAGCGTCAATTGAACCGCGTTGCTCCACGCCCCGCCGTCCGACACCTGCAGCTCGACCGTCTCCGCCGCCGACGACGAGGCGCCGTGATAGACCACGTTCGACAGAC
>JANQKO010000613.1 GCA_028281075.1 Alphaproteobacteria bacterium
ATGCGGCGACGGGATGACGAAACTCGGCCCTGAGTCCGACTGATTGGCGTCGACCGAACTCAGGGCCTTGTCGTCAAGTGGATAGCACTCAACGGGAGACTCTAATGCGTCATATGCTTGGTATCGTCAAGGCCGCGCTGGTCGCGCTGCCGATCGCCTTCGCCGGCGCGTCGGCCCATGCCGGCGGCCATTCCAAGGACATCGTCGACACCGCCGTCTCGGCCGGCCAGTTCGACACGCTGGTCGCGGCCGTGAAATCGGCCGGCCTGGTCGAGACCCTGAAGGGCGACGGCCCCTTCACCGTCTTCGCGCCCACCGACGACGCCTTCGCGGCACTGCCGGCGGGGACCGTCGAGGACCTGCTGAAGCCCGAGAACAAGGACAAGCTGGTCGCCATCCTGACTTACCACGTGGTGCCGGGGAAGGTGATGTCGAGCGATATCGCCGGCAAGAGCCTGTCGGCGGAAACGGTCCAGGGGCAGTCGCTGACGGTCGACGCCATGAAGGCGGTGATGATCAACGACGCGCAGGTCGTCGCCGCCGACGTCGAGGCGTCGAACGGCGTGATCCACGTGATCGACAAGGTGCTGATCCCGAACTGATCGTTCGGCGCCGATGTCGTCATCGATGCGCCCCCTCGCGGGGGCGCATCATTTCTTGCGGGTTCACTCGGCCGCCAGCTTGGCGACCGGCGGCGCGGCGAGCGTTTCGCGAAGCGCGTTCCCCTCGGGGTCCGCCAATGCCGCCTCGCGCGCGCCGCGCACGGCCGCGGCGGCCGATGCCGGATCCATCTCGCCGGCGAGCGTGGGATCGACCAGCGTGGCCATGATGCCGTCGAAGTTCTCGATCCCGCGCCGGTGCGTATCGCTATAGCCCTTGATCAAATTGGCGCAGGCGATCACCTCGCGGGCGAAACCAGCGTCGATCCGCGCGGCGCGGCCGACACGATCGAGCCAGGCGTCGATCGCCGCCTGCTCCACGGCATATCGATAGCCACGCCGGCGGAAGCGCCGCAGGCCGGCCAGTGTCCGCATCAGCAGGTAGCCGCTGATCGTCGACGACTTGATATGCAGGCCCACGTGAAGCTTCGCCTTGAGGCCACGGCGATCGGCCCAGGCGATCAGCCGCCGCGCCAGCGCCGGCGGCAGCACCGACGCGAACTCGTCGATGCCCGGCTTCAGGAACTCGGTCACCACGACGGGCTCGTCCGCCCGCGCGCGCACCTCCCGGCGCAGTCCGGCGATGCGTTCGGGCCGGGTCTTCGCCTGCGCCACGCGGATGACGTCCTCGTAACTCATCCGCAGCGCCAGGAACCGTCCGGCCTCGGTGACGATGTCGTCGTCGCCGGCCGCATCGCGCACGGCATCGAGACGGTCGAGGTAAAGCTTGGCGTAGGCCGGGTCCTGAAAATCGATCAGCCGGTTGACACCCTCCCGCAGGGTCGTTCGCGATGCCGCCGGAAAGGTCCGCACCACGCGGTCCAGCAGGTTGTCGGCCGTCGGCCGGTCGGAAAGATGCGGACGCTTGTCTTCGGCGCGGGCGGCGGTACCGTCCTCGCCCTGCGCCCGGGCATAGCCGAGGCGGAACCCCGCCAGGTTGCTGTCCACCGACTTGCCGGAACCGGAGATCGCCGCCTCGATGGCGGCCGTCGACAACGGCAGGGCGCCGCTGCCGGCGATCGCGCCCAGCATCACCGCGTTGATCACCGTGCCGGCCTCGCGCGCCGCCGCGGCCATGTCGAACAGGACGGCCTGCTTCGCCATCTCCCGCGCCGCCTGCTCGACGCGGCCGGCGTCCGCGCGCCCGTCGCCCATGGCCGTCCGCTCGATGATCGAATAGGCGCGATGGGTGGAGGCGATCAGCGTCGTCCGGTCCGGGGTCACGAACCCGTTCTGCATGGCCCGGCCGGCCTCGATCAGCTCGCTCGCCACCATGACGTCGACGTCGCCGACGCCGGGGTAAAGGGCCATGACCGGCACCGCGCCGCCGGCCGCCGCCAGCTCGATGTAATAGGTCGTGGCGCCCGTGCGCTGGGCGACGCCGGGGATCGAGGTGCTCTGCACGACCAGTCCCTCGGCCTCGGCCGCGGCGACGATCCAGCTCGTCAGCACGCCGCCGCCCTCGCCGCCCATGGCGGCGAGCAGCAGCTTGGTCGGCCGCCGCCCCACGGTCATGCCGCGGCGCCCGCCAGGCGGCCGATCACGGCGCGGCGGACGCGGTCCAGCAGGCGGTCGAGCCAGCGCGGGTTCTGCACGATCTCGGCCTTGTAGAACGACGGGCAGAGGACGGCGGCGTGGCTGACCTCGCCGCAGAGGCCGCAGCCGACGCAGGAATTATCGACATGCGCCACCGGATCGGTGCGCAGCGGATCGGGGTTGGGCTTGATGGTCAGCGACGGACAGCCCGACAGGCGGATGCAGGAATGGTCGCCCGTGCAGGTCTCGTCGTCGACGCCGAAGCGCGTCCGCACCACGCGTTCGCCGCGCTTCAGTTGCGCCGCGATCTTCGGCCGGATGCGGCGCTGCCGGGCGAGCTGGCACTCGCCATCGGCGATGATCACCTTCAGCCCCTTGTCCTTGGACGTCATCGCCTCGCGCAGGACCTTGATCATCTCGGCGACGTGATAGGTCCGGACCTTGCGCAGCCACCGCACCCCCAGTCCCTTCAGGGCCGCCTCGATCGACATGCCGGGGTCCTTGCCGGTGCGGTCCTGGGCGCTGGACGGCAGGAACTGCCAGCCGGTCGCCGAGGTGTAGCCGTTCTTCATGATCATCAGGACGCCGTCGTCCTTGTTGAACATGGCGCTACCGACACCGTTGGTCAGGCCGTTATGCCAGAAGCCGCCGTCGCCCATGATCGAGATCACGCGCTTGCCCATGTTGGGCGCGACGCCGGCGGCGCTAGCCAGGCCCATGCCGTAGCCCAGGACGGTGTTGCCGAGATTGAACGGCGGCAGGGTGGAAAACGTATGGCAGCCGATATCGGCCGCCATGTGCGTCGGGCCGATTTCCTTCTCCAGGATCTTGATGGCGCTGAACACCGGCCGCTCCGGACAGCCCGTGCAGAACGACGGCGGCCGCGTCGGCATCGCCGCGCCCAGCAGCTCGGCGGCGCGCGTCTTGCCGGCCATCAGCGCGGCCAGCCGGGCGGCGACGGCTTCGGCGTCGACCCCGGCCGGTCGCGTGCCGGCGATGAAGCCGCCAAGGCCGTTCAGCACCACCTCGGACGTGTACTCGCCGGCCATCGGCAGCACGTCCTTGCCGAACACGCGGGTCTGCAGGTCGGCCTTGCGCAGCGCCACGTTGACGGCCTGCTCCAGGAAATCGGGCTGCCCCTCTTCGACCATCAGCACCGCCTTCTTGCCGGCGCAGAAGGCGGTGATCTCGTCCGGCACCAGCGGATAGGTGACGTTCAGCGCCAGGATCGGCAGCCGGCTGTTGCCGTCCGCGTCGGTCAGGCCGAGCTGGTCGAGGCCGCGCATCACCGAGTTGTAGAGCCCGCCCTGGCAGATGATGCCGATCTCGCCAACATCGCCGTCGAAGGTCTCGTTCAGCCCGTTCTCGGCGATGAACCTGATCGCCGCCGGCAGCCGGAACTCGATCTTGTGCTTCTCCTGGGCATAGGTCGACGGCGGCAGGCAGATGCGCGAGAAGTCGAAGTCCGGGTGCTCGATCACCTGGTTGCGCGAGAATTGCGGTCGCCGGTTGTCGCGGGTCGGGAAGCTGCCGTGCACGTGACAGGCGCGGATACGCAGCTCCAGCATGACCGGCGTGTTCGAATGCTCCGACAGCTCGAAGCCCTGCTCGACCATGCGCGTGATCGTCGGCAGGTTCGGCCGCGGGTCCAGCAGCCACATCTGCGACTTCATGGCAAAGGCGTGGCTGCGCTCCTGGATGATGCTGGCGCCCTCGCCGTAATCCTCGCCGATCACGATCATGGCGCCGCCCTTGACGCCGGCACTGGCCAGGTTCGATAGCGCGTCCGAGGCGACATTGGTGCCGACCGTGGCCTTCCAGGTCGCCGCGCCCCTGAGCGGATAGTTGATCGAGGCGCCCAGCATGGCCGCCGCCGCGGCCTCCGACGTGCAGGTCTCCAGGTGCACGCCGAGATCGTCGAGGATGTCCTCGGCATCGACCAGCACGTCCATCAGGTGGCTGATCGGCGCCCCCTGATAGCCGCCCACATAGGACACGCCCGACTGCAGCAGCGCCTTGGTCACGGCCAGGATGCCCTCGCCATGAAAGGTCTCGCCGTCGCCCAGCCGCAACGACTGCACTTCCTTCTTGAACGACCGTTCCATCCCCAGTCCTCATGCCCGGCCGGGCTGCCCGAAAATTTGTCCGGACTTATTGTGATTATTGCCGTCTACAAGTCAAACCGGGCCGATGCTACCGTCGGCCCGTCGGATCAGCGGAGAGCGGCCTGCCATGTCAACGCCCGCCGAAATCCCCTATGGCGCCTATTGGTCGACGCCGTTCGCGCGCTGGCAGGGCAGCCTGTCGCACCTGCACGCCATGAAGCTGGCGGCCCATGTCGGCCGGGCCGAGCTGGCCCGGCGGGACATCCCGGTCGAGACCTTCGACCATGGCGTGCTGGGCATGACCGTGCCCCAGCACCGGTCCTTCTACGGCCTGCCGTGGCTCACCGGCATGATCGGCGCGGACGGCGTCGGCGGCCCCTGGATCAACCAGGCCTGCGCCACCGGCGCCCGCACGCTCCTGGCCGCGGCCCAGGAGATCACCGCCGGCATGGCCGGGGCCTCGCTGGTCGTGACCGCCGACCGGACCTCGAACGGCCCCCACATCTACTATCCCGCGCCGGACGCGCCGGGCGGCACCGGCACGCAGGAGAACTGGGTCCTCGACAACTTCTCGAACGACCCCCATGCCGGGCTGGCCATGGTCGACACGGCCGAGAACGTCGCGGCCAAGTACCAGATCTCCACGGCCGAGCAGCATGACGTGGTATTGCGGCGCTACGCGCAATACCAGGACGCGCTGGCTGACGACCGGGCCTTCCAGAAGCGCTACATGACCCTGCCGTTCGACGTGCCGGATGCCCGCTTCCGCAAGACGGCAACGACCATGGCCGGCGACGAGGGCGTGGTCGAGACCACGGCCGACGGCCTCGGCAGGCTGAAGCCAGTCAAGCCCGGCGGCACCACCACCTTCGGCGGCCAGACCCATCCCGCCGACGGCGCCGTCGGCATCGTCGTGACCACGGCCTCATGGACGCCGGCGCTGTCACGGGACCCCGATATCCGGATCAGGCTGCTGGGCTTCGGCCAGTCCCGCACCGACAAGGGCTACATGCCGCAGGCGCCGGTCGAAGCCGCCCGCCGCGCCCTCGACCATGCCGGCCTGGCGATCGGCGACATCGACGTTGTCAAGTCGCACAACCCGTTCGCCGTGAACGACATCGTCTTCAGCCGCGAGACCGGCTTCCCGCTGGCGGACATGAATAACTACGGCTGCTCGCTGATCTGGGGCCATCCGCAGGGCCCGACCGGCGCGCGCTGCATCATCGAGCTGATTGAGGAGCTGGTCATGCGGGGCGGCGGCCGTGGCCTGTTCCAGGGCTGCGCCGCCGGCGACAGCGCCATGGCCGTGGTGCTGGACGTCGACGGCCCACCGGACTGACCGGCGCTTAACAGAGGGTAAACCCGGGCCTGTCAGGCTCGGCACGCGATGTCCCGGCAATTCTTCCGCTTCACGATCGTCGGCGCGCTCGGCTTCCTGGTCGATGCCGGCGTGCTGCACCTGCTGGTCGCGGGCGCCGGCGGCGACCTCTATGCCAGCCGCCTGCTGTCGTTCCTGGCCGCCGCCAGCTTCACCTGGGCCATGAACCGACGCTTCACCTTCGGCAGCGGCGATCGCCGCACGGGCCGGCAATGGGCCCGCTTCGTCGCCGTCAACGCCGTCGGCGGCGGCATCAACTACGGCGTCTATGCCGCGCTGGTCGCCACGGTGCCGGCGGTCGCCGGCCTGCCCGTGCTGGGCGTCGCCGCCGGTTCGCTCGCCGGCCTCGCCGTCAACTTCACCGGCTCACGGACGCTCGTCTTCGGCCGCGCCTGAACCGGCCGGCGCCGGCAGCATGTCGAGATGCCGCAGCAGGTCGACGAACTTGCGCAGGGTCTCGCGCTGGTAGGCATCGATATCCCGGTCGGCGAAGTCATAGAAGCCCTGCCCGGTCCGCAGGCCGATCCGGCCCTCGGCCATGTTCGTCTCCACGACCTCCGGCGCGGCATAGCGCTCGGCGTCCAGCGCGCCCTTCAGATAGCGGCTGGCGTAATAGAGGATGTCGCCGCCGCCCCAGTCGATGAACTCGATCAGGCCCATCACCGCGTAGCGCACGCCGAAGCCGACCCGGATCGCCCGGTCGATCTCCTCCGGTGGGGCCACGCCCTCCTCGACCATGCGCGCCGCCTCGTTCATGGCCAACGCCTGAATGCGCGGCACGATAAAGCCCGGCCGGGCGGCACAGCGCACCGGCTGCTTGCCGGCCCGCGCCAGCAGCGCCGTCATGGCCTCGACCGTGGCCTCGGCCGTGGCCGCGCCGGCGCTGACCTCGACCAGCGGGATCAGATAGGCCGGGTTCAGCCAATGGGCGTTCAGAAACCGTTCCGGCCGCGCCACGAAGGCCGCCAGCTCGTCGACCTGCATGGTCGACGTGGTCGAGGCAACGATGGTATCCGGGCGCACGGCGGCCGAGATCTGCCGCAGGGCCGCCCGCTTCGCCGCCATCACTTCCGGCACGCCCTCGAAGACCACGTCGGCGCCGGCCAGCGCCGCGTCGGCGGCCTCGGCGTCATGGGTCCCCACCCGGGCCAGGATGGTTTCCGACTGCGCGGGCGTCAGCACGCCGGCCGATTCGAGGAACGACAGGTTGCGGCCGATCTCCTCGACGGCATCGGCCAGCGTCGCCGCGGCGGCGTCCCGGCCGCGCGGCTTCACGTCGATCAGCGCGACCTCGAAGCCGGCATAGGCGAAGACCTGGCCGATGCCACGGCCCATGCGGCCGGCGCCGACGGCGGCGATACGGGTCATGCCGGCAGGCCGTCGGCCAGCAGCCGGCGCATCTCGTCCGGCGTCAGGGCGGCCAGGCCGAAACTCTCCAGCGTGCGCCCCGTCGCGCGCAGGTCCTCGCCGAGGATGGCCGAGCAGACCGCCAGCAGCCCACGCGCCACCGGGCACGGCACGCCGGCCCAGTCGGCCACCGAGACCAGGAAGGCGAGGCCGCAGGCGACGTCCTCGCGCATGTAGCGGTGCGTCCGCAGGTCGATATGCTCGCGCCAGTCGCCGCTTTCGGTCAGGCGCTCGTGCGCGGCATTGCCGTACATCCATTCCGGGCGCGCCGGGTCGTAGTGGTCGGCCAGCGGAAAATGCGGGCCGGCATAGCCCAACGCCCTACGCACCGCGACGCGCTCGGCGTCGAGCGCGTCGGTGGTCGCGCGGACCGCCGGCTGGGTGCCCTCGTTGTGGATGTCCCAATGCTCGAAATGCTGCAACGGCCCGGCGTTCATCACGATCAGCGGCGGGTGAATGATCGGGCCGGCGTTCATCAGCGCGCCGTCCAGCGCGTCCGCCAGCCGCTCGATCGCGGGGAACGCCCGCGCCAGGACGGCGCCGGCCGCGGCCGTGTGCGATGCCGGAAACACGCCGGTCGGCAGCCGCGTCGCCCGCGTCGTGATCGCGATCTCGTCGGCCGCGTGCTTGCAGGCGAG
>JANQKO010000007.1 GCA_028281075.1 Alphaproteobacteria bacterium
TCGCGGCCATGATCGACGTCGCGCGCTATGCCCAGCGCACCGATGCCTTCGACGGCATCATCTCGGCCACCCACGACCATTTCTGGGACCCGATGGACACGGCCTATCTCGATTTCGACGTGGATTTCGATCTCGAGAACGAATACCTGATGCCGCCCGAGCGCTTTCCCGAGCTGAACAGCGCCGTCGCCGACCGCCTGGACGAGGGCCAGCAGATCCGCCTGGCGAACGAGATCACCCGCTGGACGCTGTCCGGCATCCTGCACGGCGAGCAGGGCGCGCTGTCCTTGAGCGCCAGCCTGTGCGACATCCTCTACGATCCGGGCGCGCAGGAATATGCCGCCAACCAGGCGCGCGAGGAAGCCCGCCACGTCACCGCCTTCGGCCGCTATATCGGCAAGCGCTGGGGCACACCCTACAAGGTCGGCGACGAGCTCGGCCGGCTGCTGCAAGAGCTGGTCGCGGCGCCCGAGGTCTACCGCAAGCTGGTCGGCATGCAGATGCTGGTCGAGGGCCTGGCCATGGGCGCCTTCGCCAGCATCCACGCGCACACCAACGACCCGCTGTTGAAGCGCCTGGTGCAGCTCGTGATGACCGACGAGGCCTTCCACCACCGCTTCGGCAAGATCTGGGCCGACCGCACGATCTCGAAGCTGAGCCCGGAAGAGCACGACATCGTCGAGGACTGGGCCGCGCAGTGCTTCGAGACGCTGCTGTTCAACCTGGTGAACGTGCGCCAGAAGCGGCACATCTATCCGCAGTTCGGCCTGGAATGGGAATGGGTGCGGGACGCGGTGCGCGAGAATTTCGGCGACGAGGACCGGCGCAACACGCTGAAGGAAGGCACCAACATCTTCCGGGTGCTGGTGAAGACTTTGCTCGGCGCCGACATCATCACCGACCGTACCCGGCAGATCTACGCCAACTGGGTCGACATGGAGGGCCTGGCGGCCGAGGCCGACTTCATGGTCGGCGACGCCATCGCCGCCGACGGCATCGAGATGCTGCGCGAGATCAACAAGGACCGCAAGGTCATCGGCCAGAAACCGACGGCGGCTTAGTTTTCGCCCTCTTTGGCGGATACGGGTCCGTCAGTCGTCCACCCATTTCCGCGCGCCATGGATGACGGCGAGAATCTCGACGGTCCGCCCGGTGACCCTGTAGGGGATCAGGTACGGCGTACCTCCAACCACCAGCTCGCGTGTATTGGGCTTGCGCCCGGGACGGCCGCTGGCCGGGAACTCCGTCAGGCGCTCGGTGACATCAAGAATGCGTTGTGCGACGTCGGCTGCCGCTGTCGGATTGTCACGCGCGATGTACGCCCGCAAAGCGCGCAGATCTCCGATCGCGCGCCGGGTCCAGACGACGCTCATGCCGGCGGGTCGGTCTCGTCGTCATCACCCCAGGATTTCAGCCATGCCCGGACCTGGTCGTGCGGTACCGTCCTGCCGGCATCCGCATCGGCAATCCCCGCCTCGATGTGAGCGATCTGCCAAGCTTGCATCGACAAGTATTCATCAAGCGCTTGTTCAAGCAACCATGACCGTGGACGGTCGGTTGCGATAGCCAATTGCGCCAGCTTTTCAGCCATTTCAGGACTGACCCGAAACGACAGTGAGATACTGTTTGGTCCGCTCATGGCCATATTGTAGGCATTGAATGCGTTGTGTTCAACGCTTACCAAAACCTCGACGGGTACCAGCGATTGGGCCGGACACATCAGCGAAAGACCGCTACCCTCGCCTCAGCAAGACAGAGCAAGCGTTGGAGGGACAGGCATGCGGGTCGGACTGTTCGCGCCGTTGATCAATCCGTTCCACGACCGGGATTACGTGGCCGCGCTCGGCCGCGCGGCCGAGGAACGGGGCTTTCATTCGCTCTGGGTCGGCGAGCACGTGGTCCTGTTCGACCGGCATGCCTCGGCCTATCCCTACAGCACGGACGGGCAACTGCCCGGCCGGCCCGACAACGGCATGCTGGAGCCGTTCGCGGCGCTGTCGTTCCTGGCGGCGGCGACCGAGACCATCCGGCTCGGCACCGGCATCTGCCTGGTACCGCAGCGCAACCCGGTCTACACGGCGAAGTCGGTGGCGACCGTCGACTGGCTGTCCGACGGCCGCGTCGATTTCGGCGTCGGCGTCGGCTGGCTGAAGGAGGAGTTCGACGCGCTGGGCGTGCCGTTCGAGCGCCGCGGCGCCCGCGCCCGCGAGTATCTCGAGGTCATGCGCCGGCTCTGGTGCGACGAGATTTCCGCCTTCTCCGGCGATTTCTACACCTTGCCGGCCTGCCGGCACGACCCGAAGCCGGTCCAGTCGCCGCATCCGCCGATCTATTTCGGCGGCGAGAGCGACGCGGCCCTGCGCCGGGTCGCCGATCTCGGTGCCGGCTGGCACGGATTCTCGCTGACGCCGCCCGACGCCAGGGCGCGTATCGAACGGTTGGCTGAACTGTTGGGCGAACGCGGCCGCGGCCTCGGCGACGTCGACGTCACCGTCTGCGCCTACAACCATCCCGTCGACCGGGCGGCCCTGGAAGCCTATGCGGACGCCGGCGTCGATCAGCTCACGCTGCTGACGGTCGGCCGCGACGTCGACCGGCTGATGGCCCGCCTCGACCAAATGGCGACCGAGTTTCTGTCGCCCGCCGCGTCGCTATAGGCCGTTCCAGGGAGTCCTGAGAGCCTGGCCGCAAATGCCACCGGCGAGATCCACGCCTTCAAGCAAGGCTTCCCCATGCCGTCTTTGCCGGACTTGATCCGGCAATCCAGGCAACACGTGTCCCGCGCACGGTTCCAGGTGATCGGGGCAACTCCGGTGAAGATGGCGGAAGCATCGAGACCAATGCCCGTCGATTCGCGGACGCGGCAAGGCGGTGGATGTCACCGCCAAGACGCCAAGGCACCAAGGTCAGACGTCGTGGTCATCGGACGATCGGCGTCGCCTTGGTGTCTTGGCGCCTTGGCGGTGAAACCTGGTTTGTCAATGCGCCATCAACCAGCGCCTCTGTCGGCGAACGGGCTGTCTGACATTGCGTTTGCGGCGCATGCCTAGGAATCGATGGAGACTGTCCCTATTGATTTCGGCAATACCTCAAAGCTCGAGCTGGAAGTCCTCCCGACCGACGGCGCGGCCGTTGACCAGGATCTCCACCGTCTGCGTGCCGGCATGGTACTGGCGCGTCGTGACCTTGCGAACGGCGTGTCGCTTCGTCAGGGCGGCCGTGCCGCGCGGCGGCAGTTCGAGCGTCGTCAGCTTGAACACTTTCGGCCGCTGACCGCCGTTCGCTTTGCGGTGATGCACGGCGTAGTCGACGACCAGCTTCTGCGCCGCATCGGTGGTCGAGACAAGCTCGAAGGCGATGTCGATGCCGTCGCCAAGACGGATCCGCGCCGGCGACAGGGTGAAGCCGCGCAGGTCGACGGCGGCGGTGTCACTGTAGCCCAGTAACGGGAAGACGCGGGCATCGCCCTGCTTGACCAGGCCGCGCAACGCCTGGCGGATGATCCATTGCCGGCCCTCGCCGGCGCCGTCGCGCCAGCGGGCGCAGACCTCGACGGCGATATCCGGGTGGTCCTTCGAGATGTCGTTCAGGTGGTTGGCGACCGAGCGGCGGACATATTCCGACGGGTCGTCCTTCAACGCGTCGAGCAGCGGCAGCGCGGGTGACGGGTCGGCCTGGAACCGTTTCAGACGGATACCCCAGGGCAGGCGCGGCCGGGTGCCTTCCGAGACCAGGCGCCGGACATGCGCGCTGTCGTCGCCGGTCCAGTCGCGCAAGCGCCGCATCGTCCGTTCGCTGTGCTCGATCAGGAACGGCCGGATCGCGAACTCGGCCGAAAACAGGTGCGTGACACGGCGCATGGCCGCGAGCGACTCGTCGGGATGCGCCAGGCCGTAGAGGCCGATGAAATCGGTCATCGGCCAGGCGGCGAAACCATGCAGCGCCCCCTCGCCCGACGGCCAGACCTCGGCCGCGCGCAGGATGCATGTCAGCGCCGCCGGGTATTCGTCGGGCAGATGCGCGCGCAGTGTTTGGGCGATGTGCAAAACGCGGCCCTTCAGCTCGAGGGCGTCGAGGGAATCGCGGCATTGCGCGACAAAGGCCGGTGCGTCGAAGCCGGGATCGACCTGGCGGAAACAGCCGGCGATCCGGACCACGGCGTCGCGGTCGAGCGAGTCTTTCAAGGGCTGGGCGCACATGCGGTCGTTGTAGCCGCCGCAATCCGCCGGCACCAGAGCCTGCCGGCGGCGCCTTCTACAGCTTGGCGCCGACCGAGCGGCGCATGATGCTGAACTCGCGCTGGATGCGGTCGATCTCGCGCAATTGCCGCTGGCGTTCCTGCTGGTCGCGCAAGTCGTCGAGGCGCTTGATCTGGGACTGCTCGAAAGCCCGTTCCTGGCGCTCGATCGAGGCCAGGACGGTGTCGACACGGTCCTCGCGCGCGGCGCGCGTCACCTCGCCGCGTTCGACGCCGTCGGTCAGCGCCCGGTGCTCGGCGATCAGGTCGGTGTAGAGCTCGGGCACGGCCGAATAGGGCACGAGATGCGTCTCGACCCCGGCATAGGCGCATTCCAGCCACGGCCGCTCGTTCTCGCCGAGCTGATAATCGCCGATATCGCCGACCGTCTCGGGGTCGTAGCCGAACTGCGCCGTGCACGCGGCCAGTGCCTGCTCGAAGCGGGCAAAGGATGCGTCGAAATTCGCCGGCGCCGCGCAGGCCGCCAGCAGAAGCATGCCGGCGATACCGGCGGGAAATCCTTGAATCATCTCGCCCGCCCCTACCATGCGGCCGTCGTCCGCCGCGATTGACAGAGATGTCGGTGGAAACCGCCCCGCCGTCAAGGCGGACTAGCCCGCCTTTCTCATCGCCACCATGGTCTGCGCGGCGCCGTGCTGCCGACAGGGCAGGAGCGCTGCGCGGACCATGGTGGCGATGAGAAAGGCGGGCTAGTCCGCCTTGACGGCGGGGCGGTTTCCACCGACATCTCTGTCAATCGCGGCGGACGACGGCCGC
>JANQKO010000009.1 GCA_028281075.1 Alphaproteobacteria bacterium
GTATCGGCACCGGCGACTAGCCAGGCAACGGCGTTTGTCGCGCCGCCACGCCGAAGCGCGGATCGTCGTCGCGCGGCAGCTTGCAGATGCCGTTGCAGCGCATCACCGGACCGCGCGGCCCGATCAGGAAACCGTCGGCAAAGCCCATTCGCCGGGTGGTGTGGGTGAAGGTGACATCGCTTTCCAGCCAGTCGCCGAGTTCCGCCGGCTGCAGGAAATCGTAGGCCAGCTGGATCGACGGCGGGAACGACTCGTTGCCGGCGGCCATGCGGGTGTTGAAACCGAGCGCCATGTCCATCACCGTCATCATCATGCCGCCGTGGCAGTTGCCGACGGGGTTCAAATGGTGCGGCATGACGCGGAAGCCGAGGATGCCGGCCGTCTCCGTCTGCTTGAAGTAGAGCGGGCCGACGTGAACGGCGAAGCCTTTGTTGACGGGAAATGGCTCGAAGCCGGCGGGGATGCTGTCTGACATGGGGGAACCCTCGCGTTGACGATACGACGACGGCCGCCGGGGGCCCGGCGGCCGTATCTGAAGATGGATAGGTCCCGGCCAGAACAGCCCATGCACGCCGCGAACGCAAGCGCGGCAATGGCCGGGACATGGACCGATAGACCGGACGCCATAGGCGAATGGCGGCGCGTTAGACGACTCACGGGGCTGACCGGTTGGGATGGACTCAGTCCGGCCCACCCGTGCGGGGGCGTCTATGACAGGCGCTGACGCGCCGAATAGTCCGCCATCAACTCGGCAAGCGTCTCCAGACTTTCCGGGAAGCGTGCAAAACTGTGCGCGGCCGGCACGCGCGCCCATGGCATCTTTTCTTCCGTCATCAGTTCGACGAACGGCTCGAACCACGTCAGGTCGTCAAGCACCGACACACGCAGATTCACCCGGGTGTCGGCGCCCTTGATCCGTGTGAAGACGAAACCCAAACACCTGGCGCAGAAGTTGTGCTCCCGCTGTTCCGTCCGCAGGCCCCCGGTCACCAGGTCGCCGGTGACCGAGAAGCCCTCGGCCGGAAACATCGCCGTCAGGGAGTAAGCGCTCGCTGTGAGCTTCTGGCAGTCTCTGCAGTGGCACGCGAGCGTAAGGAGTGGTGGTTCGGTCACGCGGACGCGCACCGACCCGCAAAGGCATGAGCCTTCCAAAGGAAGCCGAGGCCGTTTCATTTCAATTTTCCTGCTGAGGTAACCTGCTACCTCTAGCAGACATTCGAACCGCTGTCCTCGACAAACGCACCGCCCTGCACGGGCCGGCCGGCGCGGTCGGGCGACCGGTCCCGGCGGGTCTGCCGAAAGCGCTCGGCCGCGCCCGGTGGTTGATGCGTACGCGCCCTAGGCGGCGCGGCGCACCTTGGAGGTGATGTGGCCGTAGGCGAACAGCGCATCGCCGGCGCCGGTGAGCTTGGCGCTGGCGGTGAGGATAGAGCCGCCCTGATGGATCACCTCGCCGGTGCACAACAGCGGCTCATGCCCGGGCATCACCGGCTTCACGAACGTCACGTCGAGATCGATGGTGCTCATGAACGCGCCCGGATCGAGCAGCGTCTGCACGGCGCATCCGGCGGCCGAGTCGATCAGGGTGGCGGCCAGACCGCCGTGCACGACGCCCATGGGGTTGCAGTGGAACTCCTGCGGCCGGCAGGCAAAGACGACGCGGCCGGGTTCGATACTGTCGATGGTCATGTCGAGCAGCTTGGCGATCGGCGGCGGCGGCAGGTCGCCGGCGGCGACGGCGCGCATGTAGTCGATGCCGGACAGTTGCGCCCCGCGGCCGGCGGTGGCGAGGGGGTCGTCCCACTGGATGGTGCGGGTGCGGTGTATGCCGCTGATGTCATTCATGGTCGAACTCCTTCAGGCAATGCCACGTCGATGAACGCGTGCCTTCAATGTGGGCGGCCGGCCAATGCATTAAAATTTGCAATTTCTTCTACTTATCTATTCATTCATGCATAGATGGACTGGAACGACCTGCGCTATTTCCTGGCCGTGATCGACGGCGGCAGCCTGTCGGCGGCGGCAAAACGGCTGAACGTGAGCCAGCCGACCATGGGCCGGCGCATGGCGGCGCTGGAGAACCGCCTGGGCACCCGCCTGTTCGAGCGCCGCGGCCGCGGCTATGTGCTGACGGCAGAAGGCGAAAACCTGGCCGACAGCGTCCGCCGCATGGAGGACGAGGCGCTGGCGGCCGAGCGGCGCCTCGGCGGCCGCGATTCATCCCTGGCGGGCACCGTGCGCCTGTCGGCGACCGAGGGCATCGGCGCCCTGTGGCTGCCGCCGCGCCTGAACCGCTTCACCGCCGGCTATCCCGACATCCGGCTCGAACTCATTCTCGACAACACGGCGGTCAACCTGTCGCGGCGCGAGGCCGACGTGGCCATCCGCATGCAGAACGAGCCGGGGCGGCTGAGCTGGCAGGACGCGCTGATCGGCCGCAGCCTGGGCCGCCTGCGGATCGGCCTCTACGCCTCACCCGGCTATCTCGCCGCCCATGGCACGCCGTGCACGGTGGCGGATCTGCAGCGCCATGCGGCGGTCGGGCTGGCCGGCTTCCTGGTCGGCGCCAGCTATAACCAGTGGCTGCTGGACGCCGATGATCTGCACTTCCACGTGGCGCGCCCGGCGCACCAGCTTCTCCAGGAACACCTCGTCGTTGCCGAAGGCGGCCTTGGCCTCGCGCCGGCCGGCGGCGATCTGCTCGTCCAG
>JANQKO010000044.1 GCA_028281075.1 Alphaproteobacteria bacterium
GCTCAGGCTCGCGGCCATGGCCAGCACGGCCAGGCCGATGGCGGATTTCCTGATGGTCATCGACGTCTCCCCATTTCCCCGACGCCGGCCGGCGCGTTCTGCTTGCCGGTCCGTTCCGTCGCGCGCTATGTTAATTAGTAACAATTGTTACTATTGCCGTCGTGCCTGTCAAGCGGGCACGGCGGCGGCAAGGCGGGAGGAGGGCCCATGACGCGATCCGCGACATCCGAACGGACGGCCGGCGCGCCGACGATCCATGACATGGCGGCGATGCCCTGGGCCGAGGCCGGCAAGCCGGGCCTCTATCAGAAAGTCGTCTACGCCGACCTGGAGCCTGGCAGGTTCCTGGGCCTGATCCGGTTCGATCCGGAGGTCCGTTCCGGGTTGCACCAGCATCTGGGGGTGGCGACGAGCTACTTCCTGGCCGGGTCGCTGACCGACTTCGGCGGTTCGGCCGTGCGGGGCCAGGCCGGCATCAACCTGCGCGGCGACACCCATGATGCCATCTCCTACGACGGCTGCCTTCTGGCCGCGCGGTTGGAAGCACCGGTGATCTATCCCGAGGACGCCGAGACGCTGCACCGGCTCCACACCGGCGCCACCCGGTCGGCGTTCCTGCAGATCAGCCCGGAAATCCGGCCCGACATCAACGTCACCGTCGCCGATCTGCGCGAGATTCCGACCTCGATCGCCCGCGTCGGCCGGCAGACGATCTTCGACTACGCGCCGGCCGAGACCGACCACCGCTTCGTGGCGCTGCGCCTGCAGCCCGGCGCCGAGATTCCCGCGCACCGCAATGGCGCCGTCGTCGACTGGTTCGTGCTGGCCGGCGACGTCGAGGTCGGCGGCGCGACGGCCCATGCCGACTGCTTCGTCACGGCCGGCCCCGGCGACACCGTCACCGCGCGCAGCCGGGCCGGCTGCTACCTGCTGGCCTGGGCCGAGGGGCCGGTGGCATGGACGGACGCCGACCTGCCGGATCTCTACGGCTTTTAGCGCCGGGTTCAGATCACCGATCCTTCGGGACGCGGCTTCGCCGCTCCTCAGGATGAGGCTTCGAGACGCGGCTTCGCCGCGCCTCGGGATGAGTTCGTGTTTGATATCAGTGCTTTACCTCATCCTGAGGAGCGGCCCGAAGGGACGCGTCTCGAAGGATGCGATATCGGTTCGCGGCGGCTCCGGGCCGGCCCGGCCGTTCAATCGTCCGGGCCCAGGCCCTCGGCGGTGCGCTCCAGCTTCGCCAGCAGGCGTGACAGCGTGTCGGCTTCCGCCGCGCTGAGGCCGGCGAACAGGGCCGTGACCCGCCGCTTGGCGTTCGGCGCGATGGCCATATAGACGCGCCGGCCTTCGCCGGTCAGGCTGCACAGCGTCCGCCGCCGGTCCTGCGTGTCGGCCGTGCGTTCGAGCCGGCCCTTCGCGGCCAGCCGGCGCACGGCGCGGCTGATCGTCATCTTGTCCATGCCGGTCAGGGCCGAGATTTCATGCGCCGCCATCGCGCCCCGGTTGGCAAGCGCGATCAGCACCCGCCACTCGTTCAGCGACAGGTCGTGATCCTTGCCGAACCGGGTGAAGAACGGCTTCGCCGTCAGGTTGACGACACGCATGAGCCGAAAAAACGGCGAATCGTCGATCCGGAGCGGATTTGCTTCCGGGTGCGGTGGTTTCGTCGGCAAATCGGTATTTGGCGCCGGTGGCGGCGGTCAGCGTGGCAGGGGGAAGAAGTCGACCGGCTTCATCAGCTTGTTTTCCTGCTCGACCAGCGCGCCCAGCTTGGCGCTTTCCTGGGTATAGGCCAGCCAGTCCGGATCGGCCCACATGGCGTTGCGCTTGGCCTCGCGGTCGCCGGCGTTCTCATAGACCCAGATGTGAATGTACTGGTTCGGATTGCCGGTCTCGGTGGCCATGTAGGCCAGCGGCTGGCCCAGATGCCGGGTCTGCGGCGCCTTGCCCATCTTCTCGTACAGCGCCAGATGTTGCTTGATGGTGCCGGGCCGGCAGGTATAGGTACGGACGTCGATCAGCATGATTCCCTCCACAACGGATTGATGCACGTAGCCCGCACCATAAATCAGGCGACCATCCCGGTCACTGGCCGTCGCCGCCGGCCGTCGCGACGACCGGGTTGACGGCCCCCGTGATGGATATCTTCGTCGCCGGCTATGCCGGCCTGTTCGCCAGCGCCTTCCTGGCGGCGACGCTGCTGCCGTTCTATTCCGAGCTGGTGACCGCGGCGATGTCGAGCTCGGATGCCTTCGATCCGGCATTGGTGCTGATCGTCGCCACGGCCGGCAACACCGCCGGCGCGACGGTCAACTGGGGGCTGGGGCGGTATCTCGTGCATTTCCGCGACCGGCGCTGGTTCCCGCTGAAACCGCGCCAGCTCGACCGGGCCACGGAATGGTTCAACCGCTACGGCCTCTGGTCGCTGCTGCTGTCCTGGCTGCCCTGGGTCGGCGATCCGCTGACCGTCGTCGCCGGCGTGCTGCGGGTGAACTTCTGGCTGTTCCTGCCGCTGGTGATGGTCGGCAAGAGCGTGCGCTACGCCGTCGTCATCGCCGTCGCCATGGGCCTGTTCGCCGCCTGACGGGGCCGGTCGCGCGCTTGGCGTCGACCGCCGGCTTCGCGCTATCATCGGCGAAAACGCGAGCGGCGGGCGCCTGACGTGATCCGGGACGACAGCCATCCGAATACCGTGCTGCGGCTCTACCGGCTGTTCCGGGAGCTGTTCCTGTTCGACCGCGCGGACGGCGGCCTGGTCCGCCGGGTCGGGACCGAGCTCGAATGGTTCAGCCTGCCGGGCGGCTGGACCCTGTTCGAGGAGGGCGCGGCGGCCAATGCCCTCTATATCGTCACATCGGGCAGTCTCGGCGTGTTCGTGAACGACGGCGCCGGCGGCGCCCGCCTCGTCGCCCGGCTTGGCGTCGGCGAAACCGTCGGCGAGATGGCGATGATCTCCGGCGCGCCGCGCAGCGCCAGCGTCAGGGCGCTGCGCGACACCTCGCTGCTGCGCCTCGGCAAGCCGGGCTTCGACCGGCTGATGGCCGAGCATCCGGCGGCGATGATGCCGATCGCGCGGCAACTGGTCGAACGCTTGCAGCGCGTGACGGTGGTCAAGGACCATCCGCCGGCCCCGGGCACGATCGCCTTGCTGCCGTTGACGCCGTCGGTGCCGGGCGCCGAGATCGCGCGGTCGCTGGCGCGAGCCTTGTCGGCCGGCGGACAGCGCGTCCACCTGCTGGACGCCGGCGCCGCGGCGCATACCGAGGACTGGTTCCACGCCATCGAGTCGGCGCATGACCTGATCCTCTATCGCGCCGATTGCGGCCCGACGGCCTGGTCGCGGCTCTGCCTGCGCCAGGCGGACCGCATCGTGCTGCTGGCCGACGCCGAGGAGGCGCCGCCGTCCGTGCCCGCCGCCGGCGGGCTGCTCGACCGGCCCGGCCTGCCGGCGGCCGAGCTCGTGCTGCTGCAGCCGCCGGCGGCCGGCATGCCCAAGGCGGGCCGGGCCTGGCTCGACCGCTATGGGCCGACCTGCCGCTGCCAGCTTCGCCGGGGCCATGCCGGCGACCTGGCGCGCCTCGCGCGCCTGCTCCGGAACAAGGCCGTCGGCCTGGTGCTGTCCGGCGGCGGTGCCCGCGGCTTCGGTCATATCGGCGTCGTCAAGGCATTGCGCGAATATGGTGTCCGCTTCGATTTCGTCGGCGGCGCCAGCATGGGCGCGATCATCGCCGCCGGGCTTGCCTTCCAGTGGGACGACGCCGAGCTGCGCGAGCGCATGCACGCCGCCTTCGTCGCCAGCGATCCGCTGAACGACTACACGCTGCCGCTGGTGGCGCTGATCAAAGGCGGCAAGGCGACGCGGCGTCTGCGCACGCATTTCGGCGACGCGCTGATCGAGGACCTGTGGCTGCCGTATTTCTGCCTGTCGTCCGACCTGACGGCCGGCCGCGCGCGCGTGCATCGCACCGGACCGCTATGGCGGGCGCTGCGCGCCAGCATCGCGATCCCGGGCGTGCTGCCGCCGGTGGTCGATGCCGGCGCGGTGCTGGTCGACGGCGCGGTCATGAACGCGATGCCGGCCGACGTGATGAACGAGCTGATGCACGGCACCATCATCGGCGTCGACGTCGCCGCCGACTGGTCGGTCTCGGCCGATGTCGACAGTTTCGAGACAGGCCTGCTGCGCAGCCTGATGAACCTGCGCCACGGCCGCGCGCCCGGCATTGTCAGCCTGCTGATGCGCGCCGCGACCGTCAGCAGCTCGGCGCAGACCCGTGTTTCCCGCGCCCATGTCGACCTGCTGATCGAGCCGCCGCTCGACGGCATCGGCATCCGCGACTGGCGGACCTTCGATGAGGCCATCGAAACCGGTTACCGGTACACGATGGACAGGCTGGAGCGGGAACGGCCGGTGCTGCCGGCCGCCTGAGCTACTCCGCCGCCGGACGGGTGCCCCGCCGGGCCGGATCGATCAGTGCCCGCAGCACGTTGCGGACGATGCGATGGCCGGTCCCGGCCTGCATGCTGAGGATCGGTTCGGGGTGGAACTGCACGGCTTGGTCCGGCAGGTCGCGGTGCCGCACGGCCATGACC
>JANQKO010000048.1 GCA_028281075.1 Alphaproteobacteria bacterium
GATGCCCCACATCGCGCCGCGCAGCGCTCCTGCCCTGTCGACAGCACGGCGCCGCGCAGACCATGATGGTGGGGAGAAAGGCGGGCTAGTGCCGGATCACGCGACCAGCAGCGCGTTCGCCGCGAGCTGGTCGAGGGCGTTGTCGAGCGCCGCCGGCAACCGATCGGGCGCGAGGTCGATCAGGCCGGTCACCCGCCGCCGTTCCAGCATCGCCAGCAGCGCCGCCCGATCCCGCGTGCCATCGAGATGGCGCAGCACCTCGGCCGTCAGCGCGTCGTCGATGGCAACGCCGCGGTGGCGCTGGTTCGTCACCATCCGTCCGTCACCGATCTGCGCCCGCGCGAGCCGGCTGGCGGCCGGTCGGTCGCCGGCCTCGGCGACGAAGGCGGGCGCACGGGTCGACAGGCCGATCAGGTTGCGGCCGAACAGCTCCAGCAGCAGCACGGCGACGCCGTCGCCGTCGCCGTCGCCGTCGAGCAGGTCGGCACACGGCAGCGTGCCCAGCGGTTCGTCGGCGAGCCGCAGCAGCGCCGCCTTGTGGGCGGCCTCGGTGACGCCGATGCGGGCGCCCTCGGGATGGCGGAACCGCAGCTCGGCCCCGGGCGGCATGACGGCCGGCCCGGGCAGCGGCCGCAGCGTCGACTCGACCCAGAGCTCGGCCAGGGCGTCCGGCCGCATCTCGGCCGACGGCGCGGCGTCGGCGCGACAGAGCAGCGTTTCGCGAAAAGAACGGTGCAGCCAGAAGTCGACATACTGCTCGCGGTCGATGCGGTCGCGGGCCGTCGCCAGGATCTGCCGCACCTCGTCGGAAAAGTTCAGGTCGTAGGACGTGCCGACATTGGCCTCGCCGAGATAACGCAGGCCCGCGGCGGCCGCGCGTTCGGCGAAGTCGCGGAAATAGACCGGGTGGTTCTCGGCCTCCATCAGGTCATGCAGCAGGAAGGCGTCCGACAGGGCGTCGACGTTTTGCGTCTCGCGTTGCAGCAGCGCCGAGACCGCGGGATCGCCGGCCTGGTGGCTGCCGGCCAGCGCATGCAGGATGGCGCGCGCCTGCGCCGCCCGGGTGGCCGGATCGGCGAAGCGGCCGGCGTGATGCAGCATCAGGCCGCGCACCGTTTCGCGCAGATGCCAGCCGGGATAGGTATTGAAGCTGACATAGGCGATGCCGTTCGGCCGCAGGCGGTCGCGGCAGAGCCGCAGCAGGCCGTCTTGCACCGCGGGCGGCACCCAGGAAAACACGCCATGGGCGATGATGTAGTCGAAGTCGCCGAGATCACCCGGCGCCATGATATCGGCGGTGCGGAAGGCAACGTTGCCGAGCCCCAGGCCGTCGGCGGCGGCCCGCGCGTCGGCGATCTGTCGCGGCGAAATATCGATGCCGAGGAATTCGCCGCCCTTGAGATCGCCGGCCATGGGCAGCAGGTTGCCGCCGCCGCCGCAGCCGACCTCCAGCACCCGGGCCCCGGCGATGGGCGCCGGCGCCAGGCCGTGCAGCCGCCCGAGCACGGCCAGTCGGTCGATATGCGACATCGGGATCGGCCGGCTGTCGTAGGGCGCCTGCTCGTAGCTCTGTTTCAGGGTCTCGGTCGACATCGGACGGTCCACGGATGGCTGTGCTGGACCCCCCCGGTGGGGTCATGTTAGCGTATCCGCGCGTTCAGGGAGACGCGATAATGGATATGGTCAAACACCCGCGCAAGTTCGTCTGCTGCCTCTGGTGACGCGCCGATAGACGACGCGCACGCGCGCGGCATATCCGGATTTTCCGACCCGATTTTTTGATAAGGCACTGTTTTCCATCAGTGTTTGTTTCGTGAGCGACGCCGGCGCAGGGCATTGCGCGGGCCGTCGCCCCAGCCAGAGGCACCTGACATGACCTATTCGTTTACCAGCCGCAGCGGCGTCCGCGTCGAGCGCCGGACCGAGCTGCTGGACTTCCAGGCCGGCGTCGATTTCCTGGTCGACCAGCTTGACGGCCGGCGCGGCATCTATCTCTCCTCCGGCGTCGAGGACCCCGACCGCTACTCGCGGCTCGATTTCGGCTTCATCGATCCGCCGCTGGCGCTGGTTTCGCGCGACCGCCGGCTGACGGTCGACGCCCTGAACCCGCGCGGCGAGGCGCTGCTGACCATCCTCGAACCGGCGCTGACCGGCGATGCCGCCATCCAGACGGTCGAGCGGTCGGCGCGCCGGCTGGTCCTGGAGGTGCCACCGACGACGACGGTGTTCGCGGAAGAGGAGCGCAGCCGTCAGCCCTCGGTGTTCACGCCGATCCGCGCGCTGCTGGCCGACTTCGAGGGCATCGCGGACACCTTCCTCGGCCTTTACGGCGCCTTCGGCTACGACCTGATCTTCCAGTTCGAGACCATGGAGCTGAGCCAGGACCGCGGCGGCGGCGCCAGCGACATGCATCTGTTCCTGCCGGACCGGATCTACGCGCTCGACCGCTCGAAGGAGCTGGCGCGCCTGTTCCGGTTCGAGTTCGCGCGCGATCGTGTCGCCACCGACGGCCTGTCGGACACCGCCTTCGCGCCGATGACGGCCAGCGCGGCGGCCACCGGGGGCGGCGAGATCACGTCCGATCACACGGCCGAGGCCTACATGGCGAACGTCGATGCCGCGCGGACACGGATGCATGCCGGCGACATCTTCGAGGTCGTGCTGTCGCGCAAGTTCACCGGCCCGTTCAGCGGCGCGCCATCGGCGCTCTACCACCTGATGCGGCGGGTCAATCCCAGCCCCTACGAGTTCTTCTGCCAGTTCGGCGACGAGCAGTTGATCGGCGCGTCACCGGAGATGTTCGTGCGCATCGAGGGCGACCGGGTCGAGTCCTGCCCGATCTCGGGCACCATCCGCCGCGGCGAGAACGCCATGGAGGACGCCGAGCGCATCAAGCAGCTCTACAACTCGGAGAAGGACGAGGTCGAGCTGACCATGTGCACCGACGTCGACCGCAACGACAAGTCACGGATCTGCGTGCCGGGCTCGGTGAAGCTGCTGACCCGCCGGTTCATCGAGCGCTATGCCGGCCTGTTCCACACGGTCGACCATGTCGAGGGCCGGCTGCGGCCCGGCTTCCGCGGCCTCGACGCCTTCCTCAGTCACATGTGGGCGGTGACGCTGACCGGCGCGCCGAAGCGCATGGCGGTGCGCCTGGTCGAACGGATGGAGACGTCGGCCCGCGGCTGGTATGGCGGCGCCATCGGCACCATGCTGCTGAACGGCGACGTCAATACCGGCATCACCATCCGCACCGTGCACCTGCATGACGGCGTCGCCGACTACCGGGCCGGCTCGACGCTGGTCTACGATTCCGTTCCGGCCGACGAGGAGGCCGAGACCCGGGTCAAGGCCACGGCCTTCTTCAAGGCCATGGCCGATGTCGGCAAGCCGGCGCCGGAAGCCGCCGTCGACAGGCCGGCCGGCGGCCACGAGGGCGTCTCGATCGTCATGGTCGACAACGAGGACTCCTTCGTGCACACGCTGGCCGACTATTTCCGGCAGACCGGCGCCGATGTGCGCACCTATCGCGCCGGCACGCCGTTCGAGACCCTCGTCGGCGGCGATCCGGACCTGGTCGTGCACTCGCCGGGACCGGGCCGGCCGGCCGACTTCGGCGTGCCGGACCTGGTCCGGCGCCTCGCCGGGCACGGCGTGCCGCAGTTCGGCGTCTGCCTGGGCCTGCAGGGCATCGTCGAGGCCTTCGGCGGCGAGCTGGCGGTGCTCGACGTGCCGCGGCACGGCAAGACCTGGACGGTCACGCACGACGGCGCCGGCATCTTCGACGGCCTGCCGAGCCCCTGCACCGTCGGCGCCTACCACTCGCTGGTCGCGGTGCGCGACACGCTGCCCGACGCGCTGGCGGTCACGGCGAC
>JANQKO010000094.1 GCA_028281075.1 Alphaproteobacteria bacterium
CCGGCCGGCGGAAGCCGCCGCCGCCTACGCGCGCGGGCTGGAAAAGCAGGAAGACGGCATGCTGCTGCTGCGGCTGTACCTGGCCCGCCGGGATGCCGACCCGCAGGCGCCGCCGCTGGATCTGCTAACGGCGTGGCTGGACGCGCGGCCCGACGACATCGTCGTCAAACGCACGCTGGCCGGCGAGTATGCGCGCCTCGACCGCATCGACGATGCCGTGAGACTGAACGAAGAGCTGCTGTCGCTGTCGCCGAACGATCCGGTGGTGCTGAACAATCTTGCCTGGCTCTACCACAAGACCGGCAATCCGGCGGCCGTGGACTATGCCGAACGGGCCTATGCCCTGGCGCCGGACCAGCCGGACGCCATCGACACGCTGGGCTGGATCCTGGTGCAGCGGGGCGAGGTCAGCCGCGGCCTGACGCTGCTGCGCGACGCGCAGGCACGCGCCGCCGACGATCCCGACATCAACTATCACCTCGCCGTGGCGCTCAGCAAACTCGGCCGGACGGCGGAGGCCAGGGCCAGGCTGCGGGTCGTGCTGAACAGCGACGACGGCAGCGCCGTCGCCGAGGCGGCGAAGGCGCTGCTGCGACAATTGTCGGAAGGATAACGCCGGTCCGCGCCGCGGCGCGGGCCGATACCCTTCAAGTGATGGCCGGGAACCTCAGCCCTTGGGCTTGCAGGGATTCTTGGCCGCGCAGGGATTGGACGCGGCGCAGGGATTCTTCGCCGCGCATGGATTGCAGGCTTTCGCCGCGCAGGGGTTACAGGCCTTGGCGGCGCAGGGATTGCAGGCCTTCGCCGCGCAGGGATTGTTCACCACCCGCGGCGCGCAAGCGGCGATCGCCGCCGGAACGGCCGCCGTGGCCGCCATGGTCGCGATGGCGGCGCTGGTCAGGATCTGCTTGATCATCTGTTGAACCTCCGTTCGATCCGGTAAGACGACGCGGGCCGGCTGCCGGCAACGCGGCCGGTCGCGATCGCTGATGCTTCGCAGCACCGCCTGTGACGGCGGCCCCACGCCACTGACCTATGCGCCGGCGCGCCGGAGGTCCAATCAACTGGAAATGAGATTGCCGTGAGGCAGAAGTGAAGGCGGTGCGAAAGGCGGTTAACCGGACGCCGACCTGGCGGCGGGCGCCGGCGCGGCCTCGTGCTCGATGCGCTCGCGCTCGTCATCGCTGATATGGGGCCGGGCCGCGGCCCGGATCTCGCCGGGATCGCCGAAGCCCTGGGCGACCGCGGCGCAGGCCCAACGGTAGGCCATGGCGGGGTCGCGGGCGACGCCGGTGCCGAGGAAACAGGCCTTCGCCATCCAGTACTGGGCCCGGGCGACGCCCTCCTGGGCCGCCAGCCCCATCCACTTCGCCGCTTCTTCCAGCTCGAGCTCGACGCCATGGCCGGTGGCATAGAGCGTGCCCAGCCGGACCCGGGCCTCGTCGTGGCCGGCCATGGCGGCGACCTGCAGCCAGGTCGCGGCCGCCACCGGATCGGGATCGCCGTCCCCGCCGTCGAGCAGGTGCACCGCCAACTCGAACATCGCGTTGCAATCGCCCTTGCGCGCGGCCTTCTGCAGGCCGGCCAAGGTCGATTTCGCGGCCGCCCGCCGGGCGGAGGATTTGCGACTGTTCGGCATCAAAGCATCGAACACCAGGAATGTGTATAAGTGGTAAATCCTCGCCGCCACCCGATTTTCGGGATTCGACGGTCGGCGCATATCAACCCTGAAATTTCGCATGCCTTCTTTAAATCACCCGCCGAAGACGCGGGGCTGTGATCTTTCCGTTCAATTCGCGGGATGATTTTATGTCACCGCCAAGACGCCATGATCACGCGTCGTCGTATTGTCCGTCCCCTGGTGTCTTGACGCCCTGGCGGTGAACGCCACCTGGATCACCGGATCGGGTCCGGCGAATTGCCGCGCCGCTGGTCAATCCGGGCTAGACTGGGCCGGCGCCCGGAAACGGGCGCGGCACGTTGACGTCAAAACCGCGAAGGACCGCCATGCGCCGCAAGCACGCCGACGACCGGTTTTCCGGCATTCCACTCCGCTCGCGGACCACCTGGCAGGGCCTCGACCGGACGCCGCACCGCACCTTCATGCGGGCCATGGGCCTGGACGACGAGGCGATCGAGAAGCCGATGATCGGCGTCGTCAGCACGCACAACGAGACCACGCCGTGCTCGATGAGCCTGGGCCCGCAGGCGGCGGCCGCCAAGGTCGGCGTCGAGGTCGGCGGCTGTACGGCGCGCGAGTTCACCACGATCTCGGTCTCCGACGGCATCTCGATGAACCACCAGGGCATGAAGTTCAGCCTGGTCAGCCGCGAGCTGATCGCCGACTCCATCGAGGCGGTGATGCGCGGCCATTGCTATGACGGTCTGGTCGGCTTCGGCGGCTGCGACAAGACGCTGCCCGGCATCATCATGGCCATGGTCCGCTGCAACGTGCCGTCGGTGTTCATGTATGGCGGCAGCACCCTGCCGGCGCCATGGCGCGGCAAGACCGTGACGGCGCTGGATTCGTACGAGGGCGTCGGCGCGGTGATGGCCGGACAGATGAGCGAGGACGACCTCTACGACATGGAGCTGGTCTGCAACCCGACCATCGGCTCCTGTCCCGGCCAGTTCACCGCCAACACCATGGCGATGATCTCGGAAGCCCTGGGCCTCGCCCTGCCCGGCTCGGCCATGCTGCCGGCGGTCTATGCCCAGCGCATGGCGCTGGCGCGCAAGGCCGGCGAGACCGTGACCGACGTGCTGGCCGACGGCGGCCCGCTGCCGCGCGATCTGGTCACGCGCGAAAGCCTGGAGAATGCCTGCGCCGTTGTCGCCGCCACGGGCGGCTCGACCAATGCCGGCCTGCACATCCCGGCGATCGCGCACGAGGCCGGCATAAGCTTCACGCTGGACGACGTGGCCGAGGTGTTCCAGCGCACGCCGCTGATCGCCAACCTGAAGCCCGGCGGCCAGTATCTGGCGAAAGACGTGTTCGAGATCGGCGGCGTGCCGGTGATCCTGAAGGCGCTGCTGGACGGCGGCCACCTGCATGGCGACTGCCCGACCGTCACCGGCCGCAGCATCGCCGAGGTCGCGGCCGCGGCGGCGGCGCCGGACGGCGATATCGTGCGGACCGCCGAGGCGGCGATCATGCCGACCGGCGGCGTCGTCGTGCTGCGCGGCAACCTGGCGCCCGACGGCGCGCTGATCAAGGTGGCCGGCCTGGCATCGCTGGCGCACGAGGGCCCGGCCCTGGTGTTCGAGAACGAGGAGGCCTGCGTCGAGACGCTGCACCAGATGGCCTACGAGCCGGGCGCGGTGATCGTGATCCGCAACGAGGGACCGAAGGGCGGGCCGGGGATGCGCGAGATGCTGGGCATCACGGCGCTGCTCTACGGCCAGGGCATGGGCGAGAAGGTGGCGCTGCTGACCGACGGGCGGTTCTCGGGCGCGACCCGCGGCATGATGATCGGCTATGTCTGCCCGGAAGCGGCCGCCGGCGGCCCGATCGCGCTGATCGAGACCGGCGACCGCATCCGCATCGACGCCGAAGCCGGCACCATCGACGTCGACCTGAGTGACGCCGAGCTCGACCGCCGGCGCGCGGCATGGCGGCCGCCGGACCCGCGGCGCCTGGGCGGGACCCTGGAGAAATACGCGGCCCAGGTCGGGCCGGCCAATCTGGGCGCGGTCACCCATGCCGGCAACGTCGAATGGCCATGGGACGAGGCGGAATGAGCGCCGGGGACAAGCCGCCGCTCGGCTATATCGGCACCGGCCTGATCGGCGGACCGATGACGCAACGCCTGCTGGCGGCCGGCTATGACGTCACGGTGTGGAACCGCACGCGGGCGAAGCTGGAGCCGCTGGTGGCGGCCGGCGCGACACCGGCCGACACCATCGCCGACGTCGCGCGCGCCGCCGAGATCGTGATGATGTGCGTGACCGACGCGGCGGCGGCCGAGCAGGTCGCGTTCGGGCCGGACGGTCTCGCCGACGGTGGTGCTGCCGGCAAGATCGTCGTCGACTTCTCCAGCATCCGGCCCGATACCACGCGCGATATCGCCCGGCGCCTGGCCGACAGATGCGGCATGGCCTGGATCGACGCGCCGGTGTCGGGCGGCGTGCAGGGCGCCGTCGACGGCACGCTCGCCATCATGTGCGGCGGCAACGCCGAAGCCATGGAGCGCGTGCGGCCGGTGGTCATGAACCTCTGCGGCCGCTTCACGCATATGGGCGGCAGCGGCGCCGGCCAGACCACGAAGCTCTGCAATCAGATCATCAGCGGCACGGCGATCGCCGTGATCGCGGAGGCCGTCAACTTCGCCGAACGTGCCGGCATCGACGCGACGCAACTGGCCGAAGCGCTGTCCGGCGGTTGGGGCGACTCGAAGCCGCTGCAGACCTTCGCGCCGCGCATGGCGGCCCGGCAGTACGAACCGCTGCTGGGCCAGCTCTACACGCTGCTGAAGGACGTCGACACGGCGACCGACCTGGCGAAGGACCTGCAGGCGCCGCTGCCGATCGCCAGCACCACCGCCGAAATCATGCGGGTAATGGCCGGCCGCGGCCAGGCCGACGAAGACCCAACGCGCCTCGTCGAGATCTACGCCGGGCCGGCCGACAAGGTTTGAAATTTGCGGCCATGATGACCGCGGCTCGACCCGTCCCACTCCCCCACCCGACCACCCAATGAGCATACTTCCGTGGGTGGTCGGGTGGGGGAGTGGGACGGGGCGGGCCCGTTCGAAAAACGCTTACATCCCGGCGATTTCGGCCTTCAGCATGGCGAGCGCGGCCTCGCCGTCGACGCCCTTGGCCTTGGCCGTCGCCAGCCATGTGCCCTCGAGACCGCCG
>JANQKO010000112.1 GCA_028281075.1 Alphaproteobacteria bacterium
TGGGTGCCTTCCTGATCCAGGGCATCACGCTGGGGCCGGTGGTGTTCCAGGACAACCCGATCGAGATCTATGCGATCTTCACCGCCCTGCTGATCGCCAACTTCTTCAACCTGATCCTCGGCCACGGCCTGATCCGCATGGCGCGCCGCGTCGTCGCCGTGCCCAAGCGGCTGCTGTTCCCGGCCGTGCTGGTGATCGCGTCGGCCGGCGCCTACGCGCTGCGCGGCTCGGTCTTCGACATCCAGCTTGTGTTCCTGTTCGGCCTGCTGGGCTACGCCATGGGCAAG
Organism: Alphaproteobacteria bacterium; assembly: GCA_028281075.1. Classification (GTDB taxonomy): domain Bacteria; phylum Pseudomonadota; class Alphaproteobacteria; genus JANQKO01. The sequence goes on from JANQKO010000112.1 coordinate 288, forward strand.
CTGGCGATCCCCACCGTGCCGCTGCTGATCGGCTTCATCCTGATGCCGATCCTGGAGGAGAATTTCCGCATCACGCTGCTGCTGGCCTCGTCGCACGACCTCAATCTCGGCTTCGTCCTGCAGCGGCCGGCGTTTCTCAGCCTGCTGGCGATCATGGGCCTGGCCGGGTTCCTGCTGATCCGCCGCCGGCGCGCCTTCCGCGCGGCCGGCGCGCCGGCGCCCGCGGCCCGGGCGCGAACCGAAAGGGCAGAGCCATGAGCAACGGCGCCGACGACGCGCGCGCGAAGATCAAGACCGTCACGCTGAACGGCGAACGCATGCCGCTGGCCGACGCCCGGGTCTCGGTGATGGCGCCGGGCCTGACCTACGCGGCCGCCGTATTCGAGGGCATCCGCGCCTACCGGAACGCCGCGGCCGACCAGCTCTGGCTGTTCCGCCTGGACGACCATATCAGGCGGTTCGTCAATTCCATGCGCCTGCTGCGCTTCGACGACCCGCCGTCCTTCGACACCGTGCGCCGCCAGGTCATCGACGATGTCGCCGCCAACGGCTATCGCGAAGACGTCTACGTGCGCCTGCAGGCCTATATCGACGACTGGGGCGACATGACGGCGACCGGCCCGGTCGGCATGGCGATCGTCTCGCGCCCGCGGCCGCGCGTGCCGGCCTTCGAGACCGGCCGCGACTTCGGGATCAGCGCCTGGCGGCGGCTGGCCGACAATGCCAGCCCGCCCCGCGTGAAGGCGACGGCGAACTACCTGAACGGCCGCCTCGCCGGCCTCGACGCCAAGGCCGCCGGCTATGGCGGCGCCATCCTGCTGACCGAGCGCGGCACGGTCAGCGAGGGGCCCGGCGGCTGCATCTTCATCGTCCGCGACGGGGTGCTGATCACGCCCAGCGTCACCAGCGGCATCCTGGAGAGCGTCACCCGCGACACCCTGATCCGGCTGGCCGGCGCCGACGGGCAAGCCTGCGTCGAGCGCGAGATCGACCGCACCGAGCTCTACATCGCCGACGAGGCGTTCTATTGCGGCACCGGCCAGGAAGTCGTGCCGATGCTGAGCGTCGACCGGCTGCCGGTCGGCGACGGCCGTCCGGGCCCGATCACCCGGCGGCTGCAGGCGCTTTACGACGACACCGTGCGCGGCCATACCGACGACCACGCGGACTGGCGCACGGCCGTTCACGAAACCAATTAGCGGGAGCGACGAATGACGGATATCAGCCCGGTCCGGCTGGGCCTGATCTGGCAGCGGCTGAACGGCATGATCGACGAGGTGGCCGAGAGCTTCATCCGCACCTCGTTCTCCTCCGTGGTGCGCGAGAACTCGGACATGGCCTTCAGCCTGCTGGACCGACAGGGCCGGCAGTTCATCCAGACCCGGCGCAGCATTCCGTCCTTCATCGGCACGCTGCCGCGCACGCTGCGGGCGATCCTCGAGGTCTATCCGGAGGACACGCTGCAACCGGGCGACGTGCTGATCTCGAACGATTCCTGGCTCGGCACCGGTCACCTGAACGACATCACCATGGTGCACCCGATCTTCCGCCACGGCCGCATCGTCGCCTTCGCCGGCAGCACGGCGCACACCGTCGACATCGGCGGCGCGCCCTCGCCGACGGCCAAGGACTGCTACGAGGAAGGCCTGTGCATCCCGGTCTGCAGAATCGTCGAGGCCGGCGTCGAGAACCGCACCGTCGTCGCCTTCCTGCAGGAGAACCTGCGCGAGCCGGACGAGACCTTGGGCGACATCCGGGCCCAGTTCGCGGCCTACCGCATGGCGACCGAGAAGCTGTTCCAACTGCTCGACGACGAGGGCATCGAGGACCTGGACGCGGTGATCGCCGAGATCCTGTCGCGCTCGGAAGCCAGCATGCGCCGGACCATCGCCGACCTGCCCGACGGCGAGTTCAGCGACGAGATGACCGTCGACGGCTTCGACCATCCGCTGACCGTCAAATGCGCGATCCGCATCGCCGGGGACGAGATCGCGGTCGACTTCGCCGGCACCTCGCCGCAGATCGACCGGCCGGTGAACTGCGTCATGAACTACACCTACGCGTATGCCTGCTATGCGCTGAAATGCGCGCTCGACCCGACGGCGCCGAACAACGACGGCTCGTTCCGGCCGATCACGGTGACGGCGCCGGACGGCTGCCTGCTGAACGCCCGCCGGCCGGCGCCGGTCTGGGGCCGGCACCTGTCGGGCCACTACGTGCCGCCGGCGGTGTTCGGCGCGCTGGCCCGGGTGGTGCCGGACCGGGTCGCCGCCGAATCCGGCTCGCCACTGTGGAACGTCTATTTCAAGGGCCGCAACGAGGCCACCGGCAAGCCGTTCGTGAAGATGTTCTTCATGAACGGCGGCCACGGCGCGCGGCCGAGCAGCGACGGTCCGGGCTGCCTCAGCTTCCCCAGCAACGTCTCGAACCAGCCGATCGAGCAGTTCGAGAACCAGGTGCCGCTGCTGGTCACCGAAAAGGCCTTCGTGCCCGATACCGGCGGCGCCGGCCGCTTCCGGGGCGGCCCGGCGCAGCGGCTGTCGTTCAGGTCCGTGGCCGAGAGCCCGATCACCATGACCATCCGGCACGAGCGCATCGTCTATCCGCCGCGCGGCCTGCTGGGCGGCGGGCCCGGCAGCGCCGGCCGCGACCTGGTCAACGGCGAGGCGATCCCGGCCAAGGCCCAGGTCGCGCTGCGGCCCGGCGACGTCGCCACCTTCCAGACGCCGGGCGGCGGCGGCATGGGGCCGCCCGCCGACCGGCCGCCGGAACTGGCGGCGGCCGATCGCGCCGCCGGTCTCGTCACATCGGACGGCGAGGCGGCATGAGCGACGCGACCTACCGTATCGGCGTCGACATCGGCGGCACCTTCACCGACCTGGTGCTGCTGAACCAGGCCACGGGCGCCCTGCTGAACGGCAAGGTGCTGACCACGCCCGACGATCCCTCGCGCGCCGTGCTGGACGGCATCCGCGCGCTGCTGCGACAGCATGACGTGCCACCGGCCGCCGTCGGCAACGTCATCCACGGCACCACCCTGGTCGCCAACGCGCTGATCGAGCGCAAGGGCGTGAAGACGGCGCTGATCACCACATCGGGCTTCCGCGACGTGCTGGAGATCGGCCGCGAGTGGCGCTACGACCTGTTCGACCTGCAGCTCGAGATGCCGCCACCGCTGGTCTCCCGGCAGAACCGCTTCGAGCTGACGGAACGCCTGGCGCCAAACGGCGAGGTGATCACGCCGCTCGACGAGGCCGCCGCGGCCGCCCTGGCGCGGCAACTGGCGGACAGCGATATCGCCGCCGTCGCCGTCGTCTTCCTGCATGCCTTCAAGAACCCGGCGCACGAGCGCCGGGTGAAGGCGGTCTTCGCCGAACACGCGCCCGGCCTGAACGTCTGCCTGTCGAGCGACGTCAGCCCGGAGATCGGCGAGTACGAACGCAGCTCGACGGCCGTCGCCAATGCCTACGTGCAGCCGCTGTTCCGGCGCTACGTCGCCGACCTCGCCGCCGGCATCCGGGACCTCGGCATCGCCCGCGACCTGTTCCTGATGCTGTCCGACGGCGGCACCGTGCACCGCAGCGCCGCCGTGGAATACCCGATCCGGCTGGTGCAGTCGGGCCCGGCCGGCGGCGCCCAGGCCGCCAGCCTCCACGGCCGGCTGGCCGGCGAGAGCGAACTGCTCTGCTTCGACATGGGCGGCACCACGGCCAAGGCCTGCCTGATCGAGCAGGGCCGGCCGAGCCGCACCACCAGCTTCGAGGTGGCGCGCATGTTCCGCTTCGCCAAGGGCAGCGGCCTGCCGCTGCAGGTGCCGGTGGTCGACATGATCGAGATCGGCGCCGGCGGCGGCAGCATCGCCCGGCTCGACAGGATGGGCCTGATCCAGGTCGGTCCGGACAGCGCCAGCTCCGACCCCGGCCCGGCCTGCTACGGCCTCGGCGGCACCGAGCCGACCGTGACCGACGCCGACCTGCTGCTCGGCTATCTCGACGCCGGCAGCTTCCTCGGCGGCGACATGGCGCTGGACGTCGAGAAGGCCGAGGCCGCGATCCGCGCCCGCATCGCCGAGCCGCTGGGCATTTCCGCCGTCGAGGCGGCCTGGGGCATCCACGAGACCGTGACCGAGAACATGGCCCAGGCCGCGACCATCCACGCGCTGGAAAAGGGCCGCAAGGTCGAGGGCTATCGCCTGGTGCCGATCGGCGGTGCCGGGCCGGTGCACGCCTGCAGCCTGGCGGCGAAGATGGGTATCGGCCGGCTGATCTGTCCGACCGGTGCCGGCGTCGCCTCGGCGCTCGGCCTGCTCGCCTCGCCGACCGCCTTCGAGTTCGTGCAGGCCGACATGCAGCCGCTGGACGGCCTGGACTTCACCCGGGTCGAGGCCATGGTCCGGGACCTGGCGGCGCGCGGCCGCGAACTGCTGGCCGCGTCCGACGTCGCCGAGGCCAACATGGCCGCCGAATACAGCGTCCTCATGCGCCATGTCGGCCAGGGCTACGAGGTCGAGGTGCCGCTGACGCTGGAGACCATCGCCGCCGCCGACGCGGCGACGATCGCCGACCGCTTCGCCCGGGTCTACCACGACCTCTATGGCCGCAACGAGAACATGGCGCCGGAGGTGATCTCGTGGCGCGTCGTCGTAACCGGCCCGACGCCCGATCTGTCGCTCGACGCATCCACGGCCGGCGCCGGACCGGCCGCCAAAAAGGAGCGGCAGGTCTATTTCGCCGAGACCGGCGGCTTCACGCCGACGCCGGTGCATGCCCGCGACGGCCTGTCCGCCACCGACACGCTGGCCGGGCCGGCCATCGTCGAGGAGCGCGAGTCGACACTGGTCGTGCCGCCGGGCTGGACCGTGCGGCCGCATGCCAGCGGCAACCTGATCCTGGACCGGACATGACGTCGGCGACCGTCGCCGAGGCCCTGGTCGCGGCGTTCAAGCGCCACGGCGTGCGGCGGATGTTCGGCGTGCCGGGCGGCGGCAGCAGCCTGGACCTGATCGCCGCCGCCGCCGAGCAGGACATCGACTTCGTCCTGGCCCGCCGCGAGGACGCCGCCGTGATGATGGCCGCGGCCACGGCCGAGCTGTCGGGATCGCCGGGCGTGGCGCTGACCACCAAGGGCCCGGGCACGGCCAGCGCCACCAACGGCGTCGCCTATGCCGCGCTCGACCGGGCGCCGCTGGTCCTGCTGACCGACGGCTTCAATCCGGCGCAGCAGGCCTATGTCACCCACCAGGTATTCGACCAGAAGGCCCTGCTGCGTCCGGTGACGAAGGCGCATGGCCGGCTCGACGGCGCCGACGCGGCCGGCGAGATCGCCCGGCTGCTGGCCGCCGCGACGACGCCGCCCCATGGTCCGGTGCATGTCGAGCTGACGGCCGCCGCGGCACGCGCCGCCTGCGCCGCCGCCGCGCCGGCGGACGACGGCGTGCCCGCGTCCCGGCCGGCCGATCCGACAGCCGCCCGGACGTTGCTGGCCGGCGCCCGCCGGCCGGTCGCCGTCATCGGCCTGGAAGCGCGCGCGCCGGCCGCGGCGCGGGCCGTCGCGGCGCTGGTCGACGAGCTCGGCTGTCCGGCGCTGACGACCTACAAGGCGAAGGGCGTGATCGCCGACGATCATCCGCAATATGCCGGCGTCTTCACCGGCGGCCAGGCGGAACGGGCCTGCGTCGACCGCGCCGACCTGATCCTGCTGCTGGGCGCCGATCCCGTCGAGTTCATCCTGCAGCCCTGGCCCTACGACACGCCCGTCGTCGAGGTCGGCCTGGCACCACGGCCCGTGCATTACGTGACACCGGCCGCCGGCATCCATGGCCCGCTCGACGCCGGCGTCGCGGCGCTGCGCGGCGGCAACAGCGGCAGCGACTGGCGCCCGGACGAGATCGCCGACCTGCGGGCCGGCATGACGGCCGGGCTGGCCTATCCCGGGACCGGCGCGCTCAACCCGCAAAGCGTCGTCGAGATCGCCCAGGCCGAGCTGACCGGCGACCCGCGGGTGACGGTGGACGCCGGCGCGCACATGATCTCGGCCATGGCCTTCTGGCGGGCGCGGCGCGCCAACGACATGCTGATCTCGAACGGCCTCGCCACCATGGGCTTCGCCCTGCCGGCGGCGATCGCCGGCGCGCTGGAAGACCCGGCGCGCGGCGCGCTCGCCTTCACCGGCGACGGCGGCTTCATGATGTGCGCCGGCGAGCTGGCCACGGCCGCCCAGCACGGCGCCGACATCACGGTCGTGGTGTTCAACGACGGCGCGCTGTCGCTGATCGACATCAAGCAGCAGAGCCGGGGCCTGGAACCGCGCGGCGTGCGCTGGCCGCGCTCGGATTTCGCCCGCGTCGCCGAGGGCTTCGGCTGCCGGGCCTGGCGGGTCGACAGCGTCGAGGCCTATCGCGCGGCGCTGGCCGGGGCGAACGAGACCCGCGGGCCGGCGCTGATCGACGTGTGGATCGATCCCGCCGGCTATCGCGAACAGCTCGCCGCCCTGCGCGGCTGATCCGGCGGCCGGCCGGCGTCAGGCCGCGGCGAACGCCCGGTTCCACGGCATCCAGGCCAGCAGCCGGGCCATGCCGTAGAAGCCGGTG
>JANQKO010000177.1 GCA_028281075.1 Alphaproteobacteria bacterium
GTTGAAACTTCGGGGCATCGTCAACGACGGCTTGCGGCGCGAGGACATCACCGAGGAGCGTGTCGCCGAGATCCGGCGGGAAGCCCACCGGATCGGCGCCTTCATCGTCATGGAAGCCGAGGAGCGCGAGGCGATCCGGCGTGAGGTGCTGCGCGACGTCGGCCCGGACGAGGACGTCTGGATCTTCGCCTACGGCTCGCTGATGTGGAATCCGGCCTGCCATGTCGCCGACCGCGTGCCGGGCGTGATCTACGGCTATCACCGCAGCTTCTGCCTGTCGACACCGATCGGCCGGGGGTCGCCGGAACAGCCCGGCCTGATGCTGGGCATGGAGCCCGGCGGAAGCTGCCGTGGCCTGGCGCTCAGGATCGATGCCGGCCATGTCGAGAGCGAGACCCAGATCGTCTGGCGCCGCGAGATGCTGAGCGGCGCCTACCGGCCGGCCTGGGTCACGGTGCATACCGAGGACGGACCGATCCGCGCCGTCACCTTCGTGATCAACCGCCGGCACGAGCGCTATGTCGCCGACCTGCCGGAGGACGAGGCCGTCAAGGCGCTGGCGACGGCCGAGGGCCAGCTCGGCCGCAGCGCCGACTATCTGCATAACCTGGTGCTGCATCTGGACGAGCTCGGCATCGCCGACGGCCCCATGCACCGGCTGATGGCGCGGGTCGAAACCTATCAGCGGCGCAACCGCGGCTGATTCTGCCGCATGGCGACATATATATCCGGCATGTTCGATCGCCGACGGAGGTCGCGTTGACTGCTTTTCGCTATTCAGCCCTGGCGTTCAGCCTGGCGCTGACGATGTCCGGGGCCGCGGCGGCGGCCGACGCGACCGGGCTTTGGGCGACGGAGGCGGAAAAGTCGCATGTGCGGATCGCGCCATGCGGCGAGGGCCTGTGCGGCACCATCGTCTGGCTGAAGGAGCCCAATGACGACGAGGGCCGGCCGAAACGCGATATCTTCAACGAGGACGAGAGCCAGCGCGATCGCGCCATCGTCGGCCTGCGCCTGCTGTCGGGGTTCACGGCCGCGGACGGCGCGCGCTGGTCCGGCGGCCGGATCTACAATCCCGAGGACGGCAAGACCTACACGTCGAAGCTGCGCCTCAGGGACGACGGCACGCTGAAGGTCGAGGGCTGCGTGCTGATCTTCTGCAAGTCCCAGATCTGGACCCGGGTCGAGTAGCACGGCCAAAACCGCTTGCGTCGGCGCCGCCGGTCGCTTAACTCCCAACCAGGAACGCCGGTTCGCCCGCATGGGGCGGATTTGATGTTGTGATCGATGCCGCGCCGGCTGCCAGCCGGCGCTTTCATATCGTGGGAGGCCGCCAATGCTGAAGCAACTCGTTCTTGCCGCCGTCGCGACCGGTCTGATGACCGGCCCCGCCGTCGCCGACAAGGTCTATCGCCTGAAATTCGGGCACTTTCTGCCGGTGCAATCGCTGACGCACAACAACCTGTTCGTGCCGATGGCGGAGAAGATCAATGAGGAAACCGACGGTCAGGTCGTGATCCAGATCTTCCCCGGCGGCTCGCTGGGCCGCAACCCGCGCGCGCAGTTGCAGTTGCTGATGGACGGCGTCACCGACATCTCGTTCATCGTGCAGAGCTATACGCCGGGCGAGTTTCCCGACAACTCGCTGATGGAGCTGCCGCTGGTCATGGAATCGACCCGCGAGGCCTCGCTGGTGCACCAGCGGCTCTACGAGCGCGGCCTGCTGCGGGGCTACGACAAGGTGCACGTGCTGGGGCTGGGCACGACGTCGGCCTATACCACGCATATGAACTTCGACTACGGCTCGCTCGACGACCTGAAGGGCAGGAAGATCCGGGTCGCCACCGGCGTGCAGTCGAAGATCGTCGAGGCGCTGGGCGGCACGCCCGTCGGCGGCATTCCGGTCACGCAGACGGCGGAGTCGCTGAGCCGGGGCGTCATCGACGGCACCCTGCTGGGCTGGGAATCCATGAACACCTTCCGGGTGACGCCGACGGTCACGCACCATGTCGACGTGCCGCAGGGCTTCACGCCGCTGATGATCGCCATGAACAAGAAGAAGTACGAGTCGCTGCCGGCCAACCTGCGGGCCGTCGTCGACAAGTATTCGGGCGAGTGGATCGCCGAGCGCATGGCCCAGAACTACGACACCATGGGCGGCAAGGCCCGCGACGCGGCGGCCGCCTCGGGCCGCAACACCACCGTCGCGCTGTCGGCCGACGAACGCGGCCGCTGGGAACAGCGGCTGACCCCGATCATCGACGACTGGAAGGCGACGCATCCGAACGGCGGCGCGCTGTTCACGGCCATGCAGGAGGAGCTGACCAAGGTCCGCGCCGGCCAGTAGGTCCCCGGCCCGCCTTCCCATGGCCGAGGCGCTGTTCCGCCTGAACCGGCAGGTCATGCAGGCAAGCCGCATCATCGCCTGGCTGGCGGTGTGCGTCCTGCTGCTGATCTCGCTCGCGATCATGCTCGACGTGCTGCTGCGCTGGCTGTTCCTGAGCCCGATCCACGGGCTCGAGGACATCGTCGTGCTGACGATCACGGTCGCGGTCGCCGCCTGCTTCGTCTCCAGCTTCGGCCTGCGCACCAACATCACCGTGCGCTTCGTCGGCAAGGCGCTGGGACCCCGGGCGTCAGCCTGGCTGGAAGTATTCGGCCATGGCCTGACCTTCGTCTTCATCGCCTCGGTCGCCTGGCAGCTCGTGATCCATGCCGGCGAGGTCGGCAAGCAGGTGACGTTCATCCTCGCCCTGCCGCTGCAGCCGACCTGGTGGGCCGCCGCCATGCTGTCCATCGCCGCCGCCGTCGTGCAGGGACTGGTGCTGCTGGCCCAGCTCGCCGCCGCGGTCTTGGGACAGCCGCTGACCGACGGCGGCGAGAAATCGTCGATCCTGTAATGACGGACCGCCGCACGCGCCAGGGTCCGGCCTGATGGATCCGATCCTCATCGTCGTCCTGGGCCTGGTCGGCATGTTCGCGCTGATCGCCCTGCACGTGCCGGTGGGCGTCGCCATGGCGGCGACCGGCCTGATCTGCTTCGGCCTGCTGGAAGGCGACATGGGCCTCGCCTTCAGCATCCTGAAGACCGAGGCCACCAGCGCGCTGTCGAGCCTGGAGCTGGCGGTGATCCCGCTGTTCCTGCTGATGGGCGGCTTCGCCACGGCCAGCGGCATGTCGACCGACATCTACCGGCTGGCCCAGGCCTTCATCGGCCATTTCCGCGGCGGCCTGGCACTGGCGACCATCGGCGCCTGCGCCGGCTTCGGCGCGGTCAGCGGCTCGTCCATCGCCACGGCGGCGACGATGACCCGGGTGGCGCTGCCCGAGATGCTGCGGCGCCGCTACGGCGCGCAGCTCGCCACCGGCGCCATCGCCGGCGGCGGCTCGCTCGGCATGCTGATCCCGCCGTCGATCCTGATGGTACTGTACGCGGTGCTGACCGAGCAGTCGGTGCTGGCGATGTTCGCCGGCGCGATTCTGCCGGGCCTGCTGACCGTGGCGGTCTACATGGTCGCCATCGCGGTCTACGTACGCATCAATCCCGAGGCCGGCCCGGCCGCCGAACGGACCGCCTGGCGCCAGCGCGCCACGGCCACGCGGCAAAGCTGGCGCGTCGTCGCGCTGGCCTTCGCGGTCAGCGGCGGTATCTACGGCGGTGTCTTCACCGTCTCGGAAGCCGCCGCCGTCGGCGCCGCGCTCGCCTTCCTGTTCTACCTGTTCGGCGGCCATACCAGCGCCAAGACGCTGACCGAGGTGCTGGGCGACACGGCGGGCACCACCGGCATGATCTTCCTGATCATCATCGGCGCGTCGACGATGTCCTATTTCGTCACCATTTCCGGCGCGCCGGGCGAGCTGGTCGGCTGGATCCAGGCGCAGAACCTGCCGGGCATCGTGGTCATCGGCATCCTGGCGGTGATGTTCATCATCCTCGGCAGCGTCTTCGACACCACGGCCGGCATGGTCATCACGCTGCCCTTCGTCTACCCGCTGATCATCGGCCTGGGCTACGACCCGATCTGGTGGGGCCTGGTGATGATCGTGCTGATCGAGGTCGGCATGATCACGCCGCCGATCGGGCTCAACGTCTTCGTGCTGCACGGCATGGCGCCGCAGGTGCCGCTGGGCACCATCTTCCGCGGCATCGTGCCGTTCCTGCTGGCCGACCTGTGCCGGCTGGCGCTGCTGATCCTGTTCCCGCAGATCGTGCTCTGGCTGCCGACCGCCCTCGGTTTCACCAGCTACTTCTAGCCCCGCGGCTTGGTATATGCTGGGCGGCGGTTTCAAGGAGGGACGGTCCATGGAGTACCGCAAGCTCGGCGCCAGCGGTTTGAAGGTCTCGCCGCTCTGCCTCGGCACGATGATGTTCGGCGGGCAGACGGACGAGCCGACCAGCGGCCGCATCATCGCCAGGGCACGGGATGCCGGCATCAACTTCATCGACACGGCGGACGTCTATTGCGGCGGCGAGTCGGAAGCGGTCACCGGCCGGGCGATCGGCGACGGCCGCGACTGGTGGGTGCTGGCGACCAAGCTGGCGAACGCCGTCGGCGAGGGTCCGAACCAGGGCGGCCTGTCGCGCAAATGGGTGATCGCGGCCTGCGAGGCCAGCCTGCGCCGGCTCGGCACCGACTATATCGATATCTACTACCTGCATAAGGAAGACCACGACACGCCGCTGGAGGAGACGATCGGCGCGCTGGCCGAGCTGATCCGTCACGGCAAGATCCGCTATTTCGGCGTCTCCAACTACCGCTCCTGGCGCATCGCCGAGATCTGCAACATCTGCGACCGGTTGGGCATCGACCGGCCGGTGGTCAGCCAGCCCTACTACAACGCCATGAACCGCATGCTGGAGGTCGAGCAACTGCCGGCCTGCGCCTACTATGGCCTCGGCGTCGTGCCCTACAGCCCGCTGGCGCGCGGCGTGCTGACCGGCAAATACGATCCCGACGCGCCGCCGCCCGACGACACCCGCGCCGGTCGCAGCGACGCCCGCATGATGCAGACGGAATGGCGCAAGGAATCACTCGAAATCGCGCAAACCATCGCCAAGCATGCCGAGGCGCGCGGCGTCACGCCCGGCCAGTTCGCGGTCTGCTGGGTGTTGA
>JANQKO010000208.1 GCA_028281075.1 Alphaproteobacteria bacterium
ATCGCCGGCGGCGATGGCGGCCGGCAGCCGAGCGGCAAGGAACTCTCGCTCGCCCGTTTCCAGGGCCGGCACGTGGCGGAGATCGCCGCCAAGCTGGCCGGTTAGGCCCGACGGCGGGGGCACCGGCCAACGGCGCCCCCGTTTCATGCTAGGCTGGCGGCCTCCGGGTCGCGGGAGGTGGTCATGCACATCTGCATCGTCGGCGGCGGCGGCATGGGCTCGCTCTACGGCGGGCTGCTGGCCCGCAGCGGGATCGAGGTGACGCTGCTGGACACCTGGGCCGAGCACATGGCGGCGATCCGGGCGCACGGCCTGCATCTCGACGGCATTACCGGCGACCTTCGGATCGCGCTGAACACGGCGACGTCGGCGGCCGAGGTGGCGCCGGCCGACATCGCCTTCATTCAGGTCAACACCTACGCGACGCGCGCGGCGGCCGAGAGCGCGGGCACGGTGCTGACCGACGATGGCTACGCCATCACGCTGCAGAACGGCATCGGCAATCTGGAGCTGATGCGCGAGGTCCTGGGCGAGGCCCGGGTGCTGGGCGGCCTGAGCTATCACAGCGCCGCCGTGCGCGGGCCGGGCCATGTCAGCCATACCCATGCCGGTCCGACCTGGCTCGGCGAGCTCGACGGTGGCCGGACGCCGCGGCTGGCGGCGCTCGACGGCATGCTGAAGGCGGCCGGCTTCGCGCCGGTGATGGTCGACGACATCGTCGCCTACATCTGGAACAAGTTCATCCATAACAGCGCCATCAACCCGATCTGCGCCGTGACCGGCCTGCGGGTGGGCGAAATTCCGCGCACGCCGTCGGCCGACGCGCTGCAGACCAGGGTCGTCGAGGAGGCGCTGGCCGTGGTCGCGGCCAAGGGCGTGACGCTGCCGGACGCCGATCCGATGCAGACGATCAAGGACTTCTGCAAGCCGAAGTTCAACAAGCCCTCGATGCTGCAGCATATCGAGCAGGGCAAGCGCACCGAGATCGCCGCCCTGAACGGCGCCATCGCGCGCGAGGGCGCGGCGCTGGGCATTCCGACGCCCTACAACCAGGCGCTGGCCTGGATGGTGGCGGCGATCGAGACGCGCAGCCGGCCCGAACGGCTGGGCGCGCCGGTGGACTATGACGCGCTGGAAACCGAACTGCGCGCCGCCGCCTTGCAATAGCATCGGCGGCGCCTAGGTAAGATCCGAACGGGCAGACGGGCGGACATCCTTGAACGCGACCTCCAAGCCGGCGCCGGCGGCCCATTTCCTGGAGATGTATCCCGACACCTTCAGCCGGGAATTCTGCGAGGCGCTGATCGCGCGCTTCGAGGCCGATCCCCGCAAGGAAGCGAGCCGGACGGCGGTGCGGGTCAATCCGAAGGTGCGCACCGGAACCATGCTGAGCCCGGCGCATATCTCCGAATGGAAGGATGTCATCGAGGAGGTCGAGCGCGCGACGCGCCGGAACATCGCGGCCTATGCCGAGAAATATCCAAGCCTGATGTTCCTGATCAAGCCGGAGAACTCGTATGTCACGGCGCCGCTGATGGAGCGTATCGAGCCCGGACAGGGCTATTCGTTCCATATCGACGCCGGCCCCTGGGGCTCGCACGACCGGCTGCTGTCGACGATTACCTATCTGCGTGACGTCGAGGACGGCGGCTATACGGAATTCGCCTTCCAGAACGCGCGCGTCAAGCCGCGCGCCGGCGCCATGCTGATCTTCCCGCCGTTCTGGACCCACCTGCATCGCGGCGCGCCGCCGGTGCGCGAGGTGAAGTACAACCTGACCAACTACCTGGTGCTGTGGCCGAAGGACGAGCCGGAGCCGGCCACCGTCAGCTGAACGCCTGCTTCAGCGCGGCCGCCGCCCGGGCCTGGGCGGTCACCGAATCGTCCAGCATCGGCGCCCAGGAAAAGAAGCCGTGGATCATGCCGGGATAGTCCACATGCTCGACCGTGTTGCCGGCCTGCCGCAGCCGCTCGGCATAGGCGACGCCGTCGTCGTGCAGCACGTCGCATTCGGCGGTGACGAGATGCGTCGGCGGCAGGCCGTCGAAGCGCGCGGCCTTGATCGGCGAGGCGCGCCAGTCGTCGGCGTCCCCGGGGACGTTCAGATAATGATCGCGGAACCAGTACATGCCCTCGGCCTCCAGCGGGCCATAGCCCCGGGCGAAGCGGACATAGGACGGCGTATCGCAGGCATAGTCGGCGATCGGGTAGACCAGGAGCTGCAGGGCCAGCGCCGGACCGCCGGCATCGCGCGCCATGAGGGCGACGACGGCGGCGAGATTGGCGCCGGCGCTGTCGCCGCCGACGGCGACCCGGCCGCCGTCCGCGCCGACGGTCGCGGCATGGGCGGCGAGCCAGGCGGTCGCGGCATGGGCGTCTTCGGCGGCGGCCGGGAACTTCGCCTCGGGCGCCAGGCGGTAGTCGACCGAGGCGACCAGGCAATGGGCGCCCATGCACAGGTTGCGGGCCACGGAATCATGCGTGTCGAGGCTGCCGATGACATGGCCGCCACCATGGAAATAGACCAGCAGCGGCAGCGGCCGGTCGCCCTCTTCCGGCCGGTAGAGGCGGACGCGGATGGCACCCGACGGTCCCGGCACCTCGCGCTGCCAGATCCGCGGCACCGGCGTCGGGTCGAGCCCGCGGGCCTTCGTGGTCTCCTCCATCTGGACACGCGCCGCTTCGGGCGACAGCGTCTGCACCGCCGGCAGGTTCGCCGCCGCCAACTTGTCCAACATGGCCCGTACCTGGGGATGTACCGTCACGCCCGATCCTCCGGCTGAATTCGACGGCGGATCATAGCAACCCGGACGGAGATGGGATCAATATTCTGGCGAGCGCTCCGCCGACCTGGCCGTGGTTCCGCATCACCGGGTCACGCCCGGTGACGCGGCGTTTCGGGTCGGACCCTCAGACCGCGCGGCTGTGGCGGACGGCGTCCGGGGCGAGATGGGTGTCGAAAAGCGAGGCAACGGCCCGCGCCAGCGGGCGGCCGGCGGCCGTGATGCGCAGCACGTCGCCATCCACGGCGACGAGACCGTCGGCGCGGAAGGCGTCGAGCCGCCTACCGTCGACGTCGAACTGGCCCGGCGCCAGGCCATGGGCGCGGCAGACCGCACCCAGATCGACCTCGAAGTCGCACATCAGCCGTTCGATGACGTCGCCGCGCAGCCGGTCGTCGCCGGTTCGGACGACGCCGCGAACGGTGGCGAGGCCGCCGCCGGCTATGCGGTCGCGATAGTCGCGGGCCGCGGCCGCGTTCTGGATGAAGCCGTCGGGCAGGCCGCCGATGGCCGACGCGCCGAAGCCCAGGACCGTGTGGCAGGCGTCGCTGGTATAGCCCTGGAAGTTGCGCCGCAGCCGGCCCCGCCGCGCGGCGCGCGCGAGCTCGCTGTCCGGCCGGGCGAAGTGGTCGATGCCGATCTTGTCATAGCCCAGGTCCAGCAGCAGGTCCTCGGCCAGCGCGAACAGCCGCAGCCGCGCCGCGGCATCCGGCAGCCGCTCGGCGTCGATCAGGCGCTGGTGCCGCTTCATCCAGGGCACATGGGCATAGCCGAACAGCGCGATCCGGTCGGGCGCCAGCCGGTGGGCTTGCGCGATCGTGCGCGCGAAACCGGCTTCCGTCTGCCCCGGCAGGCCGTAGATCAGATCGAAGTTGATGTCGCGGACGCCGATATCGCGCAGCAGCCCCACCGCCCGCCGCGTCGTCTCGACACTTTGCACGCGGTTGATGGCGTGCTGGACGTCTGGATCGAAATCCTGCACGCCGATGCTGGCATGGGTCAGCCCGACCGGCCGCAGGTCCAGGATGTCGGCCGGCGCGGCGATACGCGGATCGACCTCCAGCGCCAGGGCGGCGTCGGCCGCGATCGCGAACCGCCGACGCAGGCGCTCGACGACGGCGATCAGCCGCCCGGCGCCAAGCGTCATCGGCGTGCCGCCACCCCAATGGACCTGGCCAACGGGCAGCGGGGACGGCAGCCGCTCGGCCACGAGGTCGATCTCGCGCAGCAGCACGTCGGCATAGGCATCCGTCGGCCGCCGGCGGCGGACCACCTGCATGTTGCAGCCGCAATACCAGCAGAGCGACCGGCAGAAGGGCACGTGGAGGTAGAGCGATGCCGGCGCATCCGGGTCGAGCCGCCCCAGCCAGCCGGCATAATCGGCAGGCCCGATCTCGCCGGTGAACTGCGCCGCCGTCGGATAGCTGGTATACCGGGGTGCCCGGCAATCGTGTTTCAGAAGCGTCTCGACGTCCATAATCCCGCGAGAATCGGCGAAAAGCCGCCCGAACGCCTTGATCGCGATCAAGGGCAGGCCGGGCACCGGGCCACAATATGGCGAGATCGCCAGCCGCGGCGCCAAGGCATCGGGACATCGGCCATGGAACAGGCCATCGAGATCATCCGCAACGAACACCGCCGCTTCGCCACCGTCCTGTTCTGCCTGGAAGGTGTCCTGAAGGATCTGCGGCGCACCGGCGCGATGCCCGACGTGGCGCTGATGGAAACGATCGTCGACTATATCGACAGCTTCCTCGACCGCTACCACCACCCGAAGGAGGACGAATACCTGTTTCCGGCGCTGCAGCAGCGGCATCCGGCGGCCGGCGCGCTGCTGGACAGGCTGCAGACGCAGCACCGGGACGGCGAACGCCTGCTGGCCGGCATGAAGCGGGCCCTGGCCGATCTGGCCGCTGGCGGCGCGGACGCACTGTCGGCCCTGACCGACGCCGCGACCGCCTATATCGCCTTCGAGCGCGAGCATGTGCGCATCGAGGAGACCGAACTGATCCCGCTGGCCGAGAAGCATCTGCTGGCGCGCGACTGGGCGTTCATCGCGGCCGCCTTCGCGGAGAACCAGGACCCGCTGTTCGGCGACGACCGCAAACGCCGGTTCGAACGGCTGTTCACGAAGATCGTGACCATGGCACCGGCGCCGCACGGCGTCGGCGCGCCGCTGACGGCCGGCAACGGCCGCTGACGCGACCGCCGGCGGCAGGTTCGAATTACCGGTCCGGGGGTGTTTGGATGGTGGGCGCGGCTAGGATTGAACTAGCGACCCCTGCGATGTCAACACAGTGCTCTACCACTGAGCTACGCGCCCGGGGGTGAGCCGACGCCGTTCGGTGCCGGCATCGTCTCGCAAACCCCAGCGATATAGGCCAAAGCCCCAAAGCTTGCAAGTCCCGCCGTCACGGCCAGATTTCGCTATGCGGACAGCCGGGGATCTGGAAACATGCCGGTTCGACGGGACCGGGGTCGTCTCGCGGCCGAACCCGTATCGACAATGAGGATCGACATGCGTTGTGGATTTGCCATGTTCCGCCCTGTTTTCGCGGCCCTGGCGCTGGCCGGCTGGTCCGCCGCCGCCGGGGCGGCCGAGGTGCACAAGCTGGCGCCGGCCGATCCGCAGCCGGACGCCGGCGCGCTGAAACCCGGCGCGCATGTCGAATACATCTATCGCGAGGCGAAATCGCTGCACGAGGCCAAGTCCTGGCTCGGCTACGGCGACCTGCGCAAGCCCGGCCCGCCGCTGCGGGGCTTCACCTACGAGGACACGAAGCTGGGCGAGAACGTCCTGACGGCGGATGCCGACGAACTGGTGATCGCGTCGATCGACGGCTTTCTCCGGTTCCCCGAGCCCGGCACCTACAAGCTGACATTCTGGTCGAACGACGGCCTCCGGGTCTCGATCGGCGGCGTCGAGGTCTACGAGCATGACGGCCGGCATCCGTGCGAGACGCTGGACCCGGCGACCGTCGAGGTGCCCGCGGCCGGCTGGTACGCGGTCGAGGCGCTGTTCTTTCAGCGCCTAAGCACGGCCTGCCTGGTGATGGAATGGCAGAAACCGGGCGAGGCCGCCGATAGCTGGACCGTGGTTCCGGCCGAGGCCTATGCCCATGTACCGAAGTAAGGCGCCGGTGGCCGGCTAGGCGACCAGCGTCCGTTCGATCTCGTCGACCAGGTCCCGCAGATGGAACGGCTTGGACAGCACCTTGGCATCGACCCGGGCGGCGTCGCGATTGCGCAGCGCCACGGCGGCGAAGCCGGTGATGAACATGACCCGGACACGCGGATCGATGGCGACGGTCTGGCGGGCGAGTTCGATGCCGTCCATTTCCGGCATCACGATATCCGCCAGCAGCAGGTCGAAGCGCCCTTCGGCCAGGACCGGCAGCGCGTCGGCGCCGTCGGCCACGGCGAAGACCTCGTGCCCGGCCCGTTCCAGCGCCCGCTGCAGAAACATGCGCATGGAATCATCGTCTTCGGCCAACAGAATCTTCGCCATCTTGAGCCCGTACCGAGTGTTTCACGTCCCCGCCAACCGGCATACGCTAGTCGACTAACCCTAGCAAAGCGTAAAAGCCGGCGGCCGGCCGCGACGGCGACCGAGCGGCCCCGCGACCGAATGGCCCAATCGATTGCGCCCCGGAGGCGTGGTAAGATCCGCACCGATCGGACGGGCGGATCGAGCGGATGACCATACAACGGGCGGTCGAACGGGTATGAGGGCGCGCAAGGACATCTCGAACGACGAGGCGACACCCCCCTTCGACGTCCTGTACCCGCGCGACATCACCTCACCGGTGCTGTACGCGTCGCCGCACAGCGGCACGGTCTACCCCGATTCCTTCGTCCGGGCCTCGGCGCTGGACGCCCGGACCCTGCGGCGGTCGGAAGACAGCTTCGTCGACGACCTGTTCGCGGCCGCGCCGCGATACGGCTCGCCGCTGCTGCGGGCGCTCTATGCCCGGGTCTATCTCGACGTCAACCGCGAACCGTTCGAGCTGGACCCGGCCATGTTCGAGGACGAGCTGCCGCCGCATATCAACACGACCTCGCTCAGGGTCGCGGGTGGCCTGGGCACCATCGCCCGGGTCGTGGCCGACGGCGCCGAGGTCTATCGCGACAAGCTGCCCTATGCCGAGGCCGAGCGCCGGGTGCGCAAGATCTACTATCCCTATCACCGGGCCCTGCAGGACCTGATCGACCGGACCCGGGAACGATTCGGCTGCGCGGTCCTGATCGACTGCCATTCCATGCCGTCGATGGGCAGCCCGAGCGAGCGCGACGGCGGCCGGCGGCGGCCCGACGTGGTCCTGGGCGACCGGTTCGGGACCACCTGCGACAACGCCGTGATCGACCTGATCCACGGCACGCTGGCCGGCTTCGGCTATCTGGTCGGCCGCAACAATCCCTATGCCGGCGGCTTCACGACCTATCACTACGGCCGGCCCGCCCAGGGCGTCCACGTGGTCCAGATCGAGATCAACCGCGGCATCTACATGGACGAGGAGAACATCGCCCGGCTGCCCGGCTTCGAGACCGTGGCCGGCCACGCCACCGCGCTGGTCCGGGCGCTGGCCGAGATCGATACGGCGCCGCTGGCCGCCGTCCGCTGACCGGCCGTCAGGCCGGCGGCCGCCCGCCCGCGGAACCGTCGGCGACGGCGCGGC
>JANQKO010000232.1 GCA_028281075.1 Alphaproteobacteria bacterium
GTCACCTCGTTCGTCTTCGAGGCCCGCGACGGCGGACCGCTGGCGCCCTTCGAGGCCGGCCAGCACCTGCCGCTCGAGCTCGACCTGCCCGATCTCGACGTCGCCGTGCGCCGGACCTATTCGCTGTCGGGACCGCCCGCCGGCGACCGCTACCGCATCAGCGTCAAGCGCGAGGCCCATGGCCTCGCCTCGCGCCACCTGCACGACCGCCTCGCGCCCGGCGCCATCATCGACGCGCGCAAGCCGGCCGGCGAATTCCTGCTGCCCTGCGGCGAGTGCCCCGTCGTGCTGGTCAGCGCCGGGGTCGGCCTGACGCCCATGGTCAGCATGCTGCACCAGATCGCCGGCGAGGGCGGTGGCCGGCCGGTCTGGTTCGTGCACGGCGCCCGCGACGGCGCGCACCATCCGCTGGCGAACGAGGTCCGGGCGCTGGCCGCCGCGCGGCTCGACACGCATCTGCACGTCGCCTACAGCCGGCCGCGGCCCCGGGACCGGGCCGGCGCCGACTATGACAGCGTCGGCCGGATCGACGGTGCCCTGCTGGCCGGCCTGGCCGCCGGACCCGACGCCCATTACCTGCTCTGCGGCCCGACCGCCTTCATGGCGGCGGTCCAGGGCGACCTGGAACACCGCGGCATCCCGCCGGCGCGGATCCATGCCGAGACCTTCGGGCCCGTGGGCTGATCCCCGGATGGTGGCGGTGAGAAAAGCGGGTTAACGCGTCTTCAGGATTGGGTGCTCAGGCGCTCTTCCGGGTGGCCGCGGCCGGGGGCGCGTCGTCGGACGTGCCGACCGGCAGCCAATGTGCCTGGTGCCGGCGGATGACCGCCGCGACATGGTCGGCCAGCTCCTTCGGCGCGATCGGCTCCGCGACCACGGCCTCGGCCCCGGCGTCGTGCGCCCGGATCACCCGCTCGCGGTTCGGTTCCGGCACCAGCGCGATCAGGCCGATATGGCCATGGGCCCGGTCCGGCGATTGTCCCAGCACCCGCAGCAGGTCGTGCGCCGCCTGGCAGTCGCGGCCGAACTCGACGATCACCAGATGGGCCGGCCGCGCGGCGCAGGCCCGCCAGCCCTGGGCCTCGGTGCGGACATAGCGCACGTCGCGGATGCCCAGGCCCTGCAGGACCTGGCCGACGATTCGCCGCAGGAACTCGTTGTCCTCGACCACCAGGACGGCGATGTCCCTGGGGTCGATCTCGCCGGTAGTGTCTGCCGTCATGACGGAACGGGAACCTCGAAACCGATACGCTCTGCCGCGCGGCGGCGCCATGTGTCACGGGCGATCGTCGCGCAAATCCACTGCGTTTCGATTAACCACATAACGGGAATTTTGTTTGAACGGGCACGCCCATGGCTGGTGGTCCGGCCGGCCAGGCGCCGCGAAACAACTGAAACCCGGATGAAACCAAAATCCCGTTGGTGTGATGGTCGCGGCGTCTCACATGAGTCCCGCCGCCGGCCGGACCCGCCGGCCGGCCAGGGCTTCCCCCGGAGGCGCAGACGCCATGACCCTGCTGATCGACCGTCCCGATGTCATCGCGCTCCATTGCTCGGGCGCCAGCGGCGCCCAGTGGCGCCGGCTGGCTGGCGTCCTCGGACCCGATTACCGTGTCCACGCGCCCGACTTCTTCGGCGCCGGCGGTACCGGACCCTGGCCCGGCGCGCGCGCCTTCACGCTGGCCGAGGAGGCGGCGCCCCTGCTCGAACGGATCGGCCGCGCCGACCGGCCGGTGTTCCTGGTCGGCCATTCCTATGGCGGTGGCGTGGCCCTGCATATCGCGGCGGCGCGGCCGGAGCGGGTGGCCGGCCTGGCGCTCTACGAGCCCTCGGCCTTTCATCTGCTGCGCGCGGCCGGACCGTCGGCGGCCGCGGCCCTCGACGAGATCCGCGCCGTCAGCCGCGCCTGCGACGGCCATGTCCTGGTCGGCGACCTGAACGCCGCCGCCGCCGCGTTCGTCGATTACTGGAACGGCGCCGGCACCTGGGCCGGCCTGGCGGCCGGGACACGGGCCGGGCTGACGCGCTGGGTCGGCAAGGCGCCGCTGGAGTTCCGGGCCCTGCTCGACGAGACCACCGCGCCCGCGCGCTATCGCGGCATCACCTGTCCCGTCCTGATCATGCGCGGCCGTCGGGCGCCGGCGCCGACCCGCGTGGTCGCCGCCCGGCTGGCGGCCCTGCTGCCGGACAGCCGCGTGGCGGTCGTCGAGGGCGCCGGTCATATGGGACCGATCAGCCACGCGGACGTGGTCGCCGCCCGCATCGCGGCGCAGGTCCGGCGGGCCGGCCCGTGTCCGCCGCTGGTCCCCGCCAACGACGACGATCCCCGCCCGCCGTCGGCGCCGCGGGCCGGCGGCGACCGGTTTCGCCCGCCTGCCCCGTGACTTGCGGCGCGCCCGGCGGTCTCGCATATTGGCGCCGTGCCGGGCGTCTCCCGGTGGTCTCGAAGCCGGGAGGGATGATGCGGACAACCGGGGGCCGGCCGCGGCCGGGACGGGCCGTGCGGGCGGCCGTTCCGATGGTCATGGCGATGGCCGTTCTCTGTGCCGGCATGCCGCCGGCGGCAGCCGCCGCTGGCGCCGGGATCGTCGAGCGCGCGGACTTGGCCGCGGTCTTCGCCGAGTACGGCGTCGCCGGCGCCTTCGCGCTGCACGACGTCGCGGCCGTCCGCACGATCGTGGTCGATCCGGACCGCGCGGCGCGGCGTCTTGTGCCGGCCTCGACCTTCAAGGTCGCCAACAGCCTGATCGCGCTGGAGACCGGCGTGATCGCCGACGAGAACGAGATCGTGCCCTATGGCGGCCGGCCGCAGCCGATCAGGGCCTGGGAGGCCGACATGCCGATCCGCGACGCGATCCGCGTCTCGAACGTGCCGGTCTATCAGACGCTGGCGCGCCGCGTCGGGCTCGCGCGCTATCGGCTCTGGCTCGGCCGGCTCGGCTATGGCAACGCCGATCCGGGCGACCGGGTCGACACGTTCTGGCTGCGCGGGCCGCTCGCCATCAGCGCCGTCGAGCAGACCCGCTTCCTCGCCCGCCTGGCCCGTGGCGCGCTGCCCGCCAGCGCCCGGTCGCAGGCCATCGTCCGCGACATTCTCCGCGTCGAGCGGGGGCCCGGCCATACGCTTTATGCCAAGACCGGCTGGAGCAACGCCGGCACGCCGCAGCTCGGCTGGTGGGTCGGCTGGGTCGAGCGCGGCGCTGCCCACCACAGCTTCGCCCTCAACATCGACATCCGGTCGCGGTCCGACGCCGACAAGCGCATCCCGCTCGGCCGCGCCCTGCTGGCCCGCCTCGGCCTGACCGGCGACCCTTAGCGTTTTGTCGTCACCGGGCTTGACCCGGTGATCCAGAACGGCGCGTGCGGCCTTAAAAAAGGTTCACCACAAAGACGCAAAGAAAAAAGGGAAGTTGGTTGGCGCGCAGCGCTGATCGACAGGTTTGTTCTCTGCGTCTCCGTGCCTCTGTGGTGAACGGATATTCGGTTCGTTTCACCGCCAAGGCGCCAAGACACCAAGGGGCCGGCAATGCGACCACCGTGCCGGCGGCGTGTTCTTGGTGCCTTGGCGTCTTGGCGGTGACCTCCACGGCTTTTCCGCCGCCGCGACGCGAACCGGCTGGCAAAGGCGGGATCACCACAGAGACACCGAGGGCACAGAGAACAAGATGACGTTGGTTGGCGCGCAGCGCCGATCGACAGGTTTGTTCTCTGCGTCTCCGTGCCTCTGTGGTGAACGGATTTTCGGTTTGTTTCACCGCCAAGGCTTTGCCGCCGCCGCGACGCGAACCGGCGGAGAAAGGCGAGATCACCACAAAGGCGCAAAGAAAAAAGGAAGTTGGTTGGCGCGAAGCGCCGATCGACCGGTTTGTTCTTTGCGCCTTTGCGTCTTTGTGGTGAAACGCTTTTAGGTGAGTTCACCGCCAAGGCGCCAAGACACCAAGGGGCAGGCAATGCGACCACCGTGCCGGCGGCGTGTTCTTGGTGCCTTGGCGTCTTGGCGGTGACATCCGTTTCCAAAGGCCCGGCCGGGACCGGTCCCGACCCTCAGGCGTCCCGGCGCAGGCGGTCGCCGAACCGCTGCCGCAGCTTCGCCAGCTTCGGGCCGGTGTTGAACAGGATATAGGGCTGCGTCGGGTTCCGGGCGGCGTAGTCCTGGTGGTAATCCTCGGCCGTGAAGAAGGCTTCCAGCGGCTCGGTGCGGGTGGCGATCGGCGCCGCGAACACGCCGGCCGCGTCGAGCTGGGCGATATAGGCCTCGGCCACCCGCTTCTGGTCCGCGTCGGCGACGAAGATGGCCGAGCGGTACTGCCGGCCGACATCGTTGCCCTGGCGGTCGACCTGGGTCGGGTCGTGCGCCACGGCGAAGAAGATCTTCAAGAGCTGGCCATAGCTGATCCGGGCCGGGTCGTAGCGCACGTCGACGACCTCGGCATGGTTGGTCATGCCGCTGCAGACCGTGCGGTAGTCGGCCGTGTCGGCGCCGTCGCCGGCATAGCCCGAGACCACGGCGGTGACGCCGTCGAGTGGCTTGAACACTGCCTCCACGCACCAGAAGCAGCCGCCGGCCAGCACCGCGTGCCGCTCGGCCCCGTCGGCCGGCGCCGGCAGGTCCAGCGCCGGGTCCGGAAAGCCCGCCGGCGCGGTCATCGCATCGTCGTCGGTCGTCAGGTCGGCCATGTCAAATCCCCGTCGTGCCAGGTCCGTGCGATAGATATAGGGCGTCGGCGGCCGTGGCGCAGGCTGTTACAGCGCGCGGCGGAACGTCAGGTTGATCCGGCAGCGTCCGGTCAGGGGGTGTTGGCCGTCGGCGATCGGCTTCACCCCGTGCCGCCACAGGCGCGCCGGCCCGCCGAAGACGATGGCGTCGCCGTGCGACAGCGGGACCTGCCGCGACCGTCCGCCCTTCGGCCCGGCCAGCAGGAACACCGCCGGCAGGCCCAGCGAGAACGACACGATCGGCTGCGCGAAATCCCGTTCGTCCTCGTCCCGGTGCAGTCCCAGCCGCGCGCCCGGTTCGTAGCGGTTGATCAGGCAGGCGTCCGGCGCGAAGCCGTCGAATCCGGCCCGCGCCGCCGCGTCGACGGCCAGCGCGCGCAGCCGGTCCGGCATCGCCGGCCAGGGCCGGCCGCTCTCGGGATCGCGCCGGTCGTAGCGATAGCCGTCCCGGTCCGTCACCCAGCCGACGCTGCCGCAATTGGTGATCGCCACCGACATCCGGCGCCCGCCCGGCGTCGTCATCCGCCGGAACGGCGCCGCGTCCGCCACCCGCGCCACCAGCGGCAGCACGTCCGCCGCCGGCACGAAGCCCGCCAGCAGCGTCACGCCCTCGGCGACGGCCTCCGCCGCCGGCCGCGGCACGTCCGCGAACAGCGGCAGGCCGTTGGCACCGGTCATGGCGCGTGTTTTCCCTGTATCACGGTCCTCGCGATCACCCGATATCACGCCCCCAACCTTGCCCGATCCCCGTCCCGCCGCCTATCCGGAATTTCACGAAAATGCGGGATTCCCGCCGACGAAATCTTAACGCGGCCTTGCGACGATCGGGCCTGACGATCCAGTTCCCCGTAAACGTGACCTTGGCCGTGCCGCCGGCGCCCGTCCGGCGGCCGGGCGCCTGTCGTGGGGACAACAGGGGAGACCGGCCATGACCAGAGGGATGGGGTTCGCCGCCGGCCTGGCGGCGCTGATCGGGCTGGCGGGCTGCGCCGGCATGGACAAGCCGGCCTGCGTCGCCGCCGACTGGCATACCATCGGCTATAACGACGGCGTCCAGGGCCGTGCGCTCGACGCGCTCGAACGGCACACCGACGACTGCGCCCGGCATGGCGCGCCGCCGCGGCTCGAGGCCTACATGACCGGCCGCCAGTCCGGCCTGGTGGTGTTCTGCCAGCCCTGGCAGGGCTATGGCCACGGGCTCCGCAACAAGGCCTATGCCGGCGTCTGCCCGGCCCGCCTCGAGCCCGGTTTCCTCGCCGCCTTCCATGACGGCCGTCGCCAGCACCGGCTTCAATCGGCCTACGACAACCTGCGCCGCCGAGTCCGCCGCGCCGATCGCCGCATCGAGAACCTCGACGCCGACCTCGACGAGAGGGAGCGCCGCCTGGTCGCCACGGACCTCGGCACCGGAGAGCGTCATGCGCTGATCGACGAGATCCGCCGCCTGGCCGAGGCGCGCGGCCGGCTCCACCAGCAACTGCCGGCGCTCGAATCCCGGCTCGTCGACGCCGACGCCGAGCTCGCCGCCCACCAGGCCGCCATGGCCCGGCGCTATCCCGGCGGCGGCTGAACCGATTGAGGCTCCACAGCTAGGCCCCCCGTATGTCGCGGATCGCCGCGCCCAGCTCGGCGATGCCGTCGCGGATCGCGTCGACCGGCGGGAACCCGAAGGCGAGCCGGATATAGGGCCCGGCCTGGCCGTGGATGTGAAAGTTCGCGCCGTCGGCGAAGGTCACGCCGCGCGCCTCGGCCGCCGTCTGCAGCGCCGGCACGGACACGTCGTCCGGCAGCCTGAGCCAGATGAACAGCCCGCCCACCGGGCGTGACCAGGAGCAAAGGTTGCCGAGCTCGCTTTCGAGCGCGGCCAGCATGGCGTCGCGCTTGGTCTTCAGCGCCGCGTTCGCCATCTCGACATGCTGCCACAGCCGGCCGTCGAGATAGGCCGCCGTCAGGGCCGCGGCCAGCGTGTTCGGCCCGGCGTCGTTGCGGAAGGCCAGGATGCGCTCCAGCATCTCCGGCGCCGCCGTCAGATAGCCGAGCCGCACGCCCGGCGCGAAGATCTTCGACAGCGAGCAGATATAGATCTGCCGCGGTCCCGGATCGAGCGCGTAGAGCGCCGGCGGCTTCTCGCCCTCGAAATGCACGTCGCCATAGCAATTGTCCTCGACCACGACGCAGTCGTGCTTCGCCGCGATCTCGACCAGCGCCTGCCGCCGGTCGCGCGGCATCATCGCCCCCGTCGGGTTCTGATACGTCGCCAGCGTATAGATGAACCGCGGCCGCCGCCCTTCGGCCGCCAGCCGGTCCATCACCTCGGCCAGGTCGTCCGTCCGCATGCCCTGCGCGTCCTGCGCCACGCCGACCATCTCGATGCCCATGGCGTCGAAGGCCCGGATCGTGCCGACATAGTTGTGCGCCTCCATCACCACGCACTTGTCGCCGCCGGCGTCGATGTCCGCGCATAGCGTCTCGGCCACCAGCGTGATCGCCTGCATCGACCCGTTGGTCAGCACGATATGGTCGGGATCGATCCGCACCCCCTCGCGGTCATGCTCGCGTTCGGCCATCAGCCGCCGCATCCGCGCGTGCCCCAGCTTGCCCGGATACCGGTTCAGCTCGACCGTCAGCTCCGGTATCGCCGCCGCGGCCGCCGCGGCGAAATCCTCGGCCGGAAACGTCTCGGGATTGGTGTTGCCGGTGGCGAAGTCATAGGGCGGCGTGGTCATGACGCGGGTCTCCTCGCGGGCGTGGTGGGCGAGGGAGTGAGTATAGGACAGGTCCGCGTGATGCGTCGCCGCTATCCCGGCGCTGTCGTCAGCGTGATGTCGTATTCGTCGAGCATGTCGAGGATGTCGGCATGTTCGGCCAGCGGCGCGACCTGCACAGACTCGAGCCGGTCGAACGCACGGTCGAACACGGCGACGCAGGCCTCCCCGGTGAAGCGCGAACGATAGAGAAACCCGTCGGCTTCCGGCACGCTGGCATGCACCGCCGCCGAGAGCGCTCGGCCCGCCGCATGGTTGGTGTCGTGCGCCACCGCTGTCGGCGCCCCGATGCGGATCGGTCCGTCACCGCGCAGGTCGACCAGCCATAGCGGTCGTGTTGACCGCAGGGTCACTACCAGCCGCGCCTCGATGTCGGCCAACGGCAGCATGCGGCGGCTGCGGCGCGTGAAGCGGTCGCGCGCCACCACCTCCCAGAACCCGCAGCGCACGGCTTCCGCAGCGTAGAGCACGGCATAGGCGCCTGCCGGGTTGCTGAAACGGCTCGGCGACGGCGCCGCGCCCAGCGGCGTGTCGGCATGCTGCTTGCCGATGATTCGAAAGAACGATGACAGGTTGACCGCCTGCAACCGGCCGCGGATGCGTGCCGGGTCATAGCCGCGGGGGGCCGGCATCGATGGCCGTCCGCCGCCTTCCGACCCGCCGGCGCTTAGGTGAAATCACCCTGCGCATCGCCCCGCGCCGCCGCGGCCACGATGTCGGCGTCGCCCCGGCGCAGCCGCGACAGCGGCGTCTTGCCGTCAAGTGCGGGCGACGGCGTGGTCAGCCAGGCCCAGGCCGCATAGCCGTCCGCGAACAGCGGCACCACGCGGTCCAGCCCCTCGGGCGGCTGACCGCGTGCGTCAAGCTGTCCGGCCGGGAACACATAGCCGCGCTTCGCCCCCTGCCAGCCGACGATGCGGCCTTTCTTGCGCCAGTCATGCACCGACTGGCGTGTCTTCAGCCCGGCCCGCCGCGCCATCTCGTCCGCCGTCAGCAGTTCCTCGGCCGTGCCCGTCCGCGTCCGCGCCGCCAACCGCCGTCGCGCCGCGTCGGCCCCGACCCGTGCCGCCGCACCACGATCGCCCAGCGTCTCGACCGCGTTGCCCCTGCCGGCATCCGCCACGATGGTCCGCGCCGCTACCGCCAGTGCACTCCGAACCACATCCGGCCGTGCCACTAGCGCCGCCACGTCGTCCGCCGGCAGCACGTCGACGGCATCCCGCATCACATCGACGAGGTCGTCACGGACCTGTGCTAGTGTCTGTGCCATCCCACTTCCCGCTGCTGTCCTCTGCCGGTCATGTATCATTCTTATAGACGAAATATCGTCCATTCCGTCTATTTTGTCAAGGTGTAGGGGTGACATTACGGCAGTGAGCCAACCGCCGCGTTAAGCAAAATTAACCACAAACTCGCATGCTGCAGCTTCCGCGGATAACAAGTCTACTCGATGGTCAGATTCGGAATCGCCGCCGCGGCAAATTACCTGTCGGAAACGTCTCGAGATTGGGGTTTTCCATGGCAAAGTCAGAAGGCAACATGATTCTGGTGTATAGATCAAGTTGTCAGATAATTACCATGTCTGTAAAGTATTATCCAATATTCTGATTGCTAACAAATAAATATGTTCTACCCCTCCAACTAAAATCTTCGCCATATGCTCTGAATTCTTTGGCGATAGCTTTGTCTTCTGGTGAAACATTAACTGCGAATTCCAAAAGATAGATGCCAGGTTTTGACACGAAAAATATGGTAGAATATGCGACCCTGGAGCTAGAGCGAAGTATGTTATGTTTAATTGAATCTACTCTATTTTCAAGAGCTGAAATACCCCAGATTTTATCGAATTTCAGATCATTGAACGATTTTCTACCATCGTCCTCGAATGTAAGGTGAGAAATTCGAAAAGGGTCAAAATCTTCGAAGTTTAAGAGAACATTCCGGCTGCCCTTATTAATAATCACAGCATTCACTTGAATCAAGAATTCTTTACTGGGGTTATTTAAATGAGATCCAGATACATCAATATTAACAACAGCTTGGTTTTCCAGTTCCTTTCTTAAACGAATCTCTTCAAGTTTGGCTCTGGAATTCATTCTGAGGGCTTTAAAGTTAAAAGCCGTCCAAGCTCCAGCTATCAACAACGCAAAAGAAAAAATTATACTTTCGAAAGAATCCAATATATCTTTATTTTCTAAAATCCAATAAAGAGATTCCATGGATCAATATCTCTCTGAAAATTAAAAAATACTATCAATCAAGTAAGAATTTCCCCATCTCAGTTGATTTTTTACATCTGGGTACTGACATCAAAAGGCGAAGCAGTAGCGCGATTCCTGAGGTACATATGGACTCGATAACTCGTTCGAACGAGATCAAGCTATTTCAGAATAGTCTTAGCCCCATGAATGCCATTGGCAATCAGAACCTTCTTGCTGTTGTGTAATGGTTCGTCACGCCTTTCATGCATCAGACCGAAGATCCCCGAAGGCATCGCCGATCTTTACCTCGTCCGGTGCAGAGTATTCCAACACCGGCCATGCCGTGGTCCCTCTGCCTGCGGACAGGCGGAAGTGGGCCATGATAGCAAACGAATAGCGGGTAGGCCCCGCCGAAACCCGCCAGGGGCGTAGGCGGGCTACCGCCCCTGCCGATGCAGCAACCTGAGCCGGAGCGCGTTCAGCTTGATGAAGCCCTGGGCGTCGCGCTGGTCGTAGACGGTGTCTTCCTCGAAGGTCACGTGCTCGAGGCTGTAGAGGCTGTTGGGCGACTGGCGGCCGACGACGCTCACCGAGCCCTTGTAGAGCTTCAGGCGCACGGTGCCGCTGACCGCGCGCTGGCTTTCGTCGATGGCGGCCTGCAGCATGCGCCGCTCGGGTGAGAACCAGAAGCCGTTGTAGATCAGCTCGGCATAGCGCGGCATCAGTTCGTCTTTGAGGTGCATGGCGCCGCGGTCGAGCGTGATGCTCTCGATGCCGCGGTGCGCGGCCAACAGCACCGTGCCGCCGGGCGTCTCGTAGACGCCGCGTGACTTCATGCCGACGAACCGGCCCTCCACCAGGTCCAGGCGGCCGACGCCGTTGGCGCCGGCGAGGTCGTTGAGGCGCGTGAGCAACGCCGCCGGCGAGAGCGGCTCGCCGTCGACCGCCACCGCGTCGCCGTGCTCGAACTGGACCTCCACATAGGTCGGGCGGTCGGGCGCCTCTTCCGGGGCGACCGTGCGCGAGAAGACGAATTCGTCCGGCTCGTGCCAGGGGTCCTCCAGCGCCTTGCCCTCGGCCGAGATGTGCAAGAGGTTGGCGTCGACCGAGAACGGCGCCTCGCCGCGCTTGTCCTTGGCGATCGGGATCTGGTGCTTTTCCGCGAAGTCGATCAGGCGGGTGCGGCTGTCGAGGTCCCATTCCCGCCACGGCGCGATCACGTGGACGTCCGGGTTCAGCGCGTAGTAGCTCAGCTCGTAGCGCACCTGGTCGTTGCCCTTGCCGGTGCTGCCGTGCGAGACGGCGTCCGCCCCGGTCTCGGCCGCGATCTCGATCTGGCGCTTGGCGATCAGCGGCCGGGCGATCGAGGTGCCCAGCAGATAGGCGCCCTCGTAGAGCGCGTTCGCCCGGAACATCGGAAAGACGAAGTCGCGCACGAACTCCTCGCGCAGGTCCTCGATATAGATCTCGCGCACGC
Organism: Alphaproteobacteria bacterium; assembly: GCA_028281075.1. Taxonomy (GTDB): domain Bacteria; phylum Pseudomonadota; class Alphaproteobacteria; genus JANQKO01. The sequence goes on from JANQKO010000232.1 coordinate 11,160, forward strand.
CCAGCATCTCGGCCTTGGCGCGGGCCGGCTCCAGCTCCTCGCCCTGGCCCAGGTCGGCGGTGAAGGTCACCACCTCGCAGTCATACTCGGTCTGCAGCCACTTCAGGATCACCGACGTGTCGAGCCCGCCGGAATAGGCCAGCACGACCTTCTTCACCTCGCCCGTCATCTTCGCGCGCCTCATGCACAGGGGTTGGGGATCGGGGGCCGGGCAACGGGCCCCCGCGAACGGCGGCGAACCTACAGCCAAGCCCCTGGTCGGGCAAGTGAGCTAAAGCGCGATGAACTGGTAGATCGAAAACAAGGCGCCGACGCCGATGGCGGTCCAGGTGGCGACGGTGCCGGCGGCGCGGCCGAAGCTGACGCCGATGCTGCCCGACAGGCCCCAGGCATGCAGCAGCCGGCCGACCACCAGCGCCAGGCCCAGCCCGTGCAGCAACGGCGCCGGCCCGCCGTTCAGCTCGATCAGCGCCATCAGGATCAGCGCGATCGGCGCGTATTCGATGAAGTTGCCGTGCACGCGCACGGCCCGGCCCAGCACGTCGGAGCCCTCGTAGCCGATGCCGATCCGGGTCCTGCCGCGCAGGACGGCGATGCGGGCCGACAGCGCGATCAGCACCAGGGCGAGCACGGCGGCATAGAGCGCGGTGACGGCGACGGGCATGGCACCCTCCTCAGGCGGCGGCCGGGCGCCGGCTGGCCCGCGGCTTCTCGCTCGCCGACTTCAACTGGCCGCAGGCGGCCATGATGTCGCGGCCGC
>JANQKO010000262.1 GCA_028281075.1 Alphaproteobacteria bacterium
GACCTCCGGCAACGGATGCAGCACACGCCAGCGCTCGCGCGGGTCCTCAATGACAGAGAAATGCTCCAACAGGCTGGCAAGACGTGGCTTGGCAACGGCGGCTTCCATGACAGGTACTCCAGTTCGGGGAATCACGATCAGAGCGAATCACAACAGATCCGCAACGCCAACATCGTCAACACAACACGTTAACCTGAGTTCGTTGCCCTGGAGGATTCTCTGCGCGCATGGATTCTTCCACGGCGGTTCGCTAATCTTGGCGCTCTGGGAGGACCGGCGATGGAGCGTCGTCTCGCAGCCATTCTCGATGCCGACGTGGTCGGCTACGCGCGCCTGATGGGGGCCGACGAAGAAGGAACGCTCACTGCGCTGAAAGCGCACCGCTCCGAGTTCATTGATCCCAAAATCGCCGCGCACAAGGGCCGTGTCGTCAAGCTCATGGGAGACGGCGCCCTGGTCGAGTTCGCCAGCGTCGTCGACGCGGTGGAATGTGCGGTTGCAATCCAGCGTGGCATGGCCGAGCGAAACGCAAACCTGCCCGACGACCAGCGCATCGAATTTCGCATCGGAATCAACCTCGGCGACGTCATCATAGATGGCGACGACATCTACGGCGATGGCGTAAACGTGGCGGCGCGGCTCCAGGAACTGGCCAAGCCGGACGGGGTGTGCATCTCGGGGACCGTCTTCGAGCACGTCAGCGGGAAGGTCGACATCGCTTTCGACGACATGGGCGAGAGCGAGGTCAAGAACATTGCCAGGCCGATCCACGTTTACCGCTGGACTGACGCCGCCGCTGCCCCGCTAAGTGACACAGCGAAAACGGATGGGGCGCTACCGTTCCCTGACAAGCCCGCCATCGCCGTGCTCCCCTTCACGAACATTGGCGCCGATTCCGAGCAAGAGTATTTTTCCGATGGCCTGACCGAAGATATCATCACCGCGCTCACCCATTGGCGCTCCTTCCCCGTGATCGCCCGCAATTCCTGCTTCGCCTATAAGAACAGAGCCGTGGACATCAAGCAGGCGGGACGAGAACTGGGGGCGCGGTATCTGCTTGAAGGCAGCGTCAGGAAGCGCGGCACGCGTGTTCGCATCACGACACAGCTAGTTGATAGTGCCAAAGGCCATCACGTTTGGGCAGAGAAGTATGACCGCGAACTCGACGACATCTTCGAGGTCCAGGACGACATCGTGCAGCGCATCGTCGCGCTGGTCGCGCCGGAACTCGCCAGTGCCGAACTCAAGCGCTCGACCAACAAGCGGGCAGACGACCTCGACGCCTGGGATCTATGCCTGCGCGGCGTGGCGTCGGTTCGCAAAAGAACACAAGACGGGAACGCGAAAGCACGGGCGTTGTTCTCGCGCGCCATCGCCATCCAGCCCGACTACTCGGACGCCCATGCAGGGCTTGCGATGTCGTACAATGTGGATGTCTTCTTCGTAGCTGCCGAAGACCGAACGGCGATCGCCACTCAGGCGATGGAGGCCGCTCGGAAGGCGATCGAGTGTGACGATGCGTCGTCCTGGGCACATCACGAGCTGAGTACCGCTTACCAGTGGCTGAACCGTATCGAGGATGCGCTGGCCGAAGCACGGATCGCGGTAGATCTCAATCCGAACGACGCCTACGCACTCCACGCATTGGGAAACAAATCCGACCTTGCGGGAGACCCGGACGGTATAGCGTTCATGGAAAAAGCGCAGAAGCTAAATCCGGCGGATGCGCAGCTGCCCACGCACCTGACGCTTCTGGCCCGTGCTTATGCGAATATCGGCAATCACCGCGACGCCGTCGAACGCGCGCGGCAGGCCATACGGCGCCGGCCCGACTACGCGCCCGCACACTACATGCTGGCAATCGTGCTGGGGCAACTTGGGGAACTGGACGAGGCTCGGTCTGCGCTGGCGAAGTGCGACGAGCTCAGTCCCGGCTTCGCCCAATCACGTCGGAACTGGCGACCCTATGCCGATCAGGCGTGCAACGACAGGCTGCGGGCGGGACTGCGCCGGATCGAGGGACAGGCATGACGGGGGAAAGCACTGTCGTCATAGCGGCCGCGATGCGTAGCGGATGCATCGCCATTCAATAGCCGCATCGCTGGTTCAAAATCCGGCATCACCACCGGCACCATGCCGAGCTTACGGCGGCGGGTCAGTTTTGCCAGGGCAGGACGCCGTGGGGCAGGCGGCGGGCGAGGAGCTGGGCCAGGAGCATGATGGCGAGGATGGCCAGCACGGCCAGCACGGCGACGGCGCTCGCCAGCACCGAGAAGCCGCCGTCGTCGAGGTTGAAGACGACGACGCCGAGCGTCTCCCAGCCCGACGACCAGAGCAGGGCCGAGACCGTGAGCTCGTTGAAGGCGGTCATGAAGACGAGAATGCCGCCGGCCGCCGCGATCGGCGCGATCAGCGGCAGGATCACGCCAACGAGGCGCTTGAGGAAGCCGGCGCCGCAGACGGCGGCGGCCTCCTCGAGACTGGGGTCGAGCTGGGCGTAGCCGCCGAGCACCGGCCGCAGCGCCAGCGTCAGGAAGCGGGCGAGATAGGCGACGAAAATGATCCAGCCGGTGCCGTAGAGGCCGAGGCCCAGAACCGGGATCGGCCGCAGGAAGATCAGGATGCAGGCAATCGCCAGCACCACGCCCGGCAGGGCGTAGGGCAGCTCGGCCAGCAGGTTGAGCAGGCGCAGCAGGCGGTTGCGCCGCCAGGCGATGAAGTAGCCGAGCGGCACGGCGGCGGCGACCAGCACCAGGGCGGCGGCGCCGGCCAGGAGAAAGCTGTTGGCGAAGGCGCGGATCGTCACCTGCTGGCGGAACATGACCTCGAGATAGGCCTCGAACGTCGCCGAGCGCGGGGTCAGCGGCACGCCGTAGGCCGGCACCAGCGAGGTCGCCAGCAGGGCCGTCAGCGGCAGCACCAGGATCAGCGCGATGACCAGCCAGCAGGCGGCCTCGGCCGGGCCGCGCCAGCGACCGAGCGGGACGGCGAGCGGCTGTGCCGGCGCGCCGATGGTGCGGTAGTCGCGGGCCCGCAGCATCCAGCCCTGCACGAGCACGCCGAGGATGGCGATGGCGCCGACCAGGATCGACAGCACCGCCACCTCGGAGATGATCGACGGGCCGAAGCCGGACAGGCGCTGGTAGATCAGCGTCGGCAGCACGGCGTAGTTGGCCGGGATGCCGAGCAGCGCCGGGATGCCGAAATTGCCGATGCAGGAGACGAAGGCGAGCGCCCCGCCGGCGACCAGCGGCGGCGTCATCAGCGGCAGGATCACGGTGCGCAGCACGCGGACCGGGCCGGCGCCGGCGGCGCGGGCGGCCTCGACCATCTCGCGCGGCAGGGTGCGCAGGCCCGCCCGCAGCGCCAGGAAGACGAGCGGCGCGTGCTGGATGCCGAGGAGCAGGATGATGCCGTCGCGCGAATAGAGCGGATGCGGCGTGCCAAGCGGCGGCGCCAGGCCGAGCGCCCGCAGCAGCGCGCTCGACGGCCCGAAGACCTGAATCCACGACAGCGCCGTGATCTGCGGCGGGATCATCAGCGGCAGCATGAAGCAGAACACCAGCGCCGCCTTGCCGCGGATGTCGGTCAGCGCCACCAGCAGCGCGAAGGCCGCGCCCAGCAGCAGCGCCAGCACGGTGCCGCCGAAGGCGGTCTCCAGGCTGTGGCGGGTCGCCCGCCAGGTCGCGCGCGACGACAGCACCTCGTCGAGCAGGCCGGGGTCGAACCGGCCGCCGGGCGCGAGTCCCTCCAGCAGCAGGCGCGCCATGGGCAGCAGGCTGAGCGCGGCGACGAAAACGACGAGCGCGGCGAGGAGCGGGACCTCGCCGCGCCACACGCTGGCGCCCGCGTCCGCCGCTGAAAAGCGGACG
>JANQKO010000366.1 GCA_028281075.1 Alphaproteobacteria bacterium
CGTCCGCGCGACGGTGACCTCGGTCTTGATCTCGGCCAGCTTGAAACGGGTGTTCTGGAAATCGGCGATCGACTTGCCGAAGGCCTTGCGGTCCCTGGTGTAGGCGACGGTCCAGTCGAGCGCGGCCTCGGCGTTGCTGACGGCCGAGATGGCGACCTGCAAGCGCTCCCAGGCGAGCTCCTGCATGAGATAGACGAAGCCCTGGTTCTCCTCGCCCAGCAGGTTGGTCATCGGCACGCGGACGTCGTCGAAGAACAGCTCCGACGTGTCCTGGGCCTTCAGGCCGATCTTTTCCAGGTTGCGGCCCTTGCGGAAGCCGTCGGTGCCGGCCTCGACCAAGACCAGGCTGGTGCCCTTGGCGCCCTTGTCCGGGTCGGTCTTGGCCACGACGATCACCAGGTCGGCGTTCTGGCCGTTGGTGATGAAGGTCTTGCTGCCGTTCACCACCAGCTCGTTGCCGTCCTTGCGCGCCGTGGTGCGCACGCTCTGCAGGTCGCTGCCGGTGCCGGGCTCGGTCATGGCGATGGCGCCGATGATCTCGCCGCGCGCCATCTTCGGCAGATAGTCGCGCTTCTGGTCTTCCGAGCCGTAGCGGTTGATGTAGGGGGCGACGATCTCGGAATGCAGGCCGAAGCCGGGGCCGGTGGCGCCGACGCGGGCCAGCTCCTCCATGACGATGACGCTGTAGAGCCGGTCGACGCCGCCGCCGCCATATGCCTCCGGCATCGACGAACAGAGCATGCCGAGTTCACCGGCCTTGCGCCAGACATCGCGCGGCACCTGGCCGGCCTTCTCCCAGGCGTCGTGATGCGGCGCGATCTCGGTCTCGGCGAAGCGCCGAACCTGGTCGCGGAACATCTGATGCTCGTCGCTAAACAGCGTGCGCGGCATGGCGGTCATAACGATTTACTCCCTCACTCAGAACGCGTCGGCGTCGAGCGCCATCATGGTCTCGGCGCCCGACGTCACCTTCGACAGCAGGCTCGACGTGTCCGGCAGCATGCGGGCCATGAAGAAGCGCGCCGTCTTCAGCTTGTTCTCGTAGAAGCCGGCATCGCCGTTGGCCTGCCCGATCTTGTCGTTCGCGACCTTGGCGATCCGCGCCCACATGAAGCCGAGCGCGACCAGCGCGAACATGCGCAGATAGTCGCTGGAGGCAGCGCCGGCCTCGTCCGGATTCTTCAGCCCGGCCTGCGCCACGTGCGCGGTCGCCTGCTGGAAGCGCGCGAAAGCCTTGGCCAGCGGCATGACGAAATCCTTCAGGCCGGCGTCCGTCATGTTCTCCTGAATGAAGGCGTCGACCGGGTGGCAGAACTGGCGCAGCGACCGGCCCATATGCTCGGGCAGCTTTCGGCCGACCAGATCGAGCGCCTGGATGCCGTTGGCGCCCTCGTAGATCTGGGTGATGCGGGCGTCGCGGACGAACTGCTCCATGCCCCATTCGTGGATATAGCCGTGGCCGCCGTAGCACTGCATGGCCATGTTGGCGGACTCGTAGCCGGCATCCGTCAGGTAGGCCTTGATCACGGGCGTGATCAGCGCCACCAGGTCCTCGGCGTCGCGCCGCGCGCGGTCGTCGGGATGCTTCTCGGCCATATCCAGCTTCAGGCCTGTCCAGAGCGCCAGCGCCCGCGCGCCCTCGTTGAAGGCGCGGATGGTCATCAGCATCCGCCTGACGTCAGGATGCACGATGATCGGGTCGGCGGCCTTCCCGGGCTCCTTGGTGCCGGAGATCGAACGGCCCTGGATGCGGTCGCGCGCATAGATCGCCGCGTTCTGGTAGGCCGCCTCCGAGACGCCGAGCCCCTGCATGCCGACACCAAGCCGGGCGGCGTTCATCATCGTGAACATGGCGCGCAGGCCCCGATGCGCGCCGCCGATCAGATAGCCGACCGCGCCGTCATAGTTCATCACGCAGGTCGAGTTGCCGTGGATGCCCATCTTGTGCTCGATCGAGCCGCAGACCACGCCGTTGCGATCGCCGAGCGAGCCATCGTCGTTGACGTGGAACTTCGGCACGATGAACAGGCTGATGCCCTTCACGCCTTCCGGGCCGCCGGGGATCTTCGCCAGCACCAGATGGATGATGTTCTCGGCCATGTCGTGCTCACCGGCCGAGATGAAGATCTTGGTGCCGGTGATGCGATAGCTGCCGTTGTCCCGGGGTTCGGCCTTGGTGCGCATCAGGCCCAAATCCGTACCGCAATGCGGCTCGGTCAGGTTCATGGTGCCGGTCCACTCGCCGCTGACCAGCTTCGGCAGGTAGGTCCGCTTCTGTTCGTCCGTGCCGTGCTTGTGGATCGCCTCGTAGGCGCCGTGCGTCAGGCCGGGATACATGCCGAGCGCCATGTTGGCGCCCGACATCATCTCCTGCATGACGATGCCGATCACGTGCGGCAGGCCCTGGCCGCCATAGTCCGGATCGGCGGTCAGGCCGCCCCAGCCGCCCTCGCAATAGGTGGCATAAGCTTCCTTGAAGCCGGTCGGCGTGGTGACGACGCCGTCCTCCAGCGTGCAGCCCTCGCTGTCGCCGACCTGGTTCAGGGGTGCCACGACCTCGTCGACCATCCTGGCGCCCTCCTCCAGGATGGCGTCGACCAGGTCGGGCGTCGCCTCCTCGAAGCCGGGGATGTTGGAGAACTTCTCGATCTGCAGCAGGTCGTGCAGGACGAAGCGGAAATCGCGTACCGGCGCGGCGTATGTGGGCATCTCGGTCGTCCCTCTCGTCAGTTGCGCAGCGGCCGGCCGGTCTCGAGCATGTGCTCGATCCGGTCCAGCGTCGGCGTCTGCCTGATCAGCGCGACGAAAGCCTCGCGCTCCAGCTTCAACAGGTCCTTCTCGCTGACCTCGTCCAGGATGTCGGTCTCGCCGCCGGACAGCACGCCGGCGAGATGGCCCGCCACGACGGCGTCATGAGCCGTCGCCTTGCCCTGGTGCATGAAGCCCTCGACCGCCATCCGCATCGCCACCTCGGCGGTCTTGCCCGGCAGGTTGAGCACCGGCTTCTCCGGCGGCTGGTAGCCGTCGGCGAGCGCCAGC
>JANQKO010000399.1 GCA_028281075.1 Alphaproteobacteria bacterium
CATGATCGAGCTGAAGCTGATCGAGGTGCAGTCCGGCAGCTATCTCGGCGAGGACGACATCGTCCGCTTCGAGGACCAGTACGGCCGCGAGGGCGACAAACCCTAGCCCGCCTTTCTCGCCGCCGCCTCCACGGTCTCCCGGAAGTGCTGGTGCACCCGCGCCTGCGTCGACCTTAAGCGCCGGTCGAGGGCGGCGAAGTCGGCTTCGCCGGCGACCTTCGCCAGCACGTCACGCAGGCCAAGCGGCGCGGCGGCCGGATCGAACGGCCCCTCCATGGCGATCCGCAGGACGCCGGTCAGGCCACGGATCAAGGTCACGGCCGCGACCAGCTCGCCGGCGACAGCGGTTGGCAGCACCCCCACCCGGCCCAGCCTCGCCAAGGCCTCGCCGGTGTTGCGGTCGAGGCAGTCGGGCTGACCGGCGGCATGCACGAGCTGCAGATACTGGGCGATGAATTCGAGATCGATCAGGCCGCCGCGCACCTGTTTCAGCTCCCAGGGATCCTCGCTCGGCTTCTCCCGCGCGAGCCGCGTCCGCATGTCGACGACATCCGCCGCGATCTTCGCCGGATCGCGCGGCTGCCGCAGCACCTCGTCGATCATGGCCGTGATCTCCGCCGTCAGCTCAGGCGGGCCGGCGACGACCCGCGCCCGTGTCAGGGCCATATGCTCCCAGGTCCAGGCCTGCTCGCGCTGATAGGACCGGAACGTCGCCAGTTGCGTCGCCACCGGCCCGGCATTGCCGGACGGCCGCAGCCGCATATCGACCTCGTAGAGCGCGCCTTCCGAGGTCCGCACCGTCAGCGCGTTCAGCAGGCGCTGGCTCAACCGGGTGAAATGGTGTCCGGCGGCGAGCGGCTTGTCGCCGTCCGACTGGGCCGCCGACGGGTCATGGCCGTAGATGAAGATCAGGTCCAGGTCCGAGGTGGCGCTCATCTCCCGGCCGCCCAGCTTGCCCATGGCCAGCACCGCCATGCCGCCCCCCGGCACCCGGCCATGGCGCGCCGCGAAGTCGTCCTCGACCCGGGGACCGAGATCGGTGATCACGGCCTCGGCCAGGTCGGCATAGTTGCGGCCGGCCGTATCCGCATCCGTCGTGTTGTTCAGCACCTGGACACCGATCTGGAACCGCCGCTCGCGGGTCCAGCGCCGTGAAACGTCGAGCACGTCCTCGAAGTCGCGGGCCGTGCGCAGCATCTCCCGCAGATCGGCGCAGAGCGTCTCGCACGGCGGCAGATGGTTGAAGAAATCTGGTTCCAGAACGGCGTCGAGCACCGTCGCGCTGCGGCTCAGATGGTTCGCGAGGCGCGGCGCCGCGCCCATGATGGCCGCCATCAGATCGAGCAGGTTCGGGTGCGCGAACAGCAGCGAGAAGAGCTGCACGCCCGACGGCAGGCCTTCGAGAAAGCGGCCGAAACGGCCGAACGTGGCGTCCGGATCGGCCGTCTTCGCCATGGTCGCCAGCAGGGCCGGCATCAGCTTGGTCAGCAGCTCGCGGCTGCGCGTGCTGCGGGTGGCGCGATAGCGGCCGTGATGCCAGCCCCGGATTTCCGCCGACACGCTGTCGGGCCGCTCGAACCCCATGCCGCGCAGCGTCTCCAGCGTTTCCGGGTCGTCCTCCGTGCCGGTGAAGACCAGGTTGCCGCCGGCGGCCAGCGGCGCCGACTTCTGGAACAAGGCCGCGTAGTGGCCGCGAACCGTGTTGAGCCGCGCGAGCAGTTCCCGCTCGAACGCGGATTTATCGTCGTAGCCCATGAAGCGGGCGATATGGGTCAGGCCCTCGTCGCTGTCGGGCAGCGAATGGGTCTGCTCGTCGCCGACCATCTGCAGCCGGTGCTCGACCTGGCGGTGATACCAGTAGCACTCGGTCAGCACCTCGGCGACGCCGTCGTCGATCCAGCCGGCCGCGGCGAGCGCGGCCAGCGCGCCGCAGGTCGTGCGCTGGCGCAGATCGGGGTCGCGGCCACCGGCGATCAACTGCTGGGTCTGGGCGAAGAACTCGATGTCGCGGATGCCGCCCGGTCCCAGCTTGATGTTCTGGCCCGGCACGACGATCTTGCCCAGCCCCCGGTGGGCGTGGATCTGCGACTTGATGGAATGCACGTCCTCGATGGCGGCGAAGTCCAGGTTCTTGCGCCAGATGAAGGGCGCCAGCCGCGCGAGATAGGCCTCGCCGGCCGGCATGTCGCCGGCCGCGGCGCGGGCCTTGATCATCGCCGCCCGTTCCCAGTTCTGGCCCATGCTCTCGTAATACTGCTCGGCCGCCATCATCGAGATCACCGTCGGCGTCACGCCCGGATCGGGCCGCAGCCGGAGGTCGGTGCGGAACACGTAGCCGTCGGCCGTGGCCTCCTGCAGCAGCTTGACGAGCCCCTGGCTGAGGCGGATGAAGCTCGCCTGCGGCGTGTCCTTGCCGCGATAGGGCGTCACCTCCTGGTCGAAGACCATGACGAAGTCGATATCGCTGGAATAGTTCAGCTCGTTCGCGCCGAACTTGCCCATGGCGATGACGGCGAGACCGCTGCCGGCATCCGCCCTGTCGGGATCGGCTAGCGCCAGATCGCCCTTCTCGTGCAACTGCCGCAGCAGCCAGCGCACCGCGGCCTGCACGGCCGCGTCGGCGAACGCCGTCAGCGCCGCCACCACCCGCGGCGTCCGCCACATGCCGGCGATATCGGCCATGGCCACCAGCAGGGCCACGCGCCGCCGCGCCGAGCGCAGGCATCGCATCATCTCGCCCTGGGACGCCAGCGCGACCGGCGCCGCCTCGACCTCGGCCAGGATCGCCGCGAAGCTGTCCGCCGCCGGCGCCGACAGCAGGTCCGGCAGGAAGGCCGGCTCGCGCAGCAGCGTGCGGGTCAGAAACGGGCTGTTGCCGAACACGGCGGCCAGCAGCGCCGCGCCGGCCGCGTCGCCGCGCAGCAGCGCGATGGCGTCGGCGACGGCGCCGTCGGCCCCGGCGGCGGCCGCCGCCAGATCCTCACTGGCCCGCGCCACCCGTTCCCGGTCGTGCGGCGGCGGGCAGGCGGCGATGGCGTCGATGAAGGGCGAGGTCGGCATGCCTGATCCGCGATCGTC
>JANQKO010000430.1 GCA_028281075.1 Alphaproteobacteria bacterium
CGAGGAGCATTACACCGTCGCCCGCGAGGTGCAGCGTATCCTGCAGGCCTACAAGTCGCTGCAGGACATCATCGCCATCCTGGGCATGGACGAGCTGTCGGAAGAAGACAAGATGACGGTGGCGCGGGCGCGCAAGATCCAGCGCTTCCTCAGCCAGCCGTTCCATGTCGCCGAGGTCTTTACGGGCACCAAGGGCACCTTCGTGCAGGTCGAGGACACCGTCAAAGGCTTCAAGGAAATCATCGAGGGCAAGCACGACGATCTGCCGGAGCAGGCCTTCTACATGGTCGGCACCATCGACCAGGCCGTCGAGCGCGCCCAGCAGCTGGCCGCCGAGGCGGCCTGACGGCGCGGATCGGAGCAGGATTAGGTTATGGCCGACAAATTTCCGTTCGAGCTGGTCTCGCCGGAACGCCTGTTGCTCTCGGTCGATGCCGAGATGGTGACGGTGCCGGGATCGGAAGGCGATTTCGGCGTGCTCGCCGGCCATGCGCCGCTGATCTCGTCATTGCGGCCGGGCGTCATCGAGATCGATGGCGTCGATGAGGCCGACCGCCGGATCTATGTCGGCGGCGGCTTCGCCGAGATCGTCGGCGGCCGCCTGACCGTGCTGGCCGAGGAGGCCGTGCCGGTCAGCCAGCTCGACCGCGCCGCGCTCGAGCAGCGCATCCGCAATACCGAGGAAGACCTCGAGGATGCCAAGGACGACGCGGCCCGCGCCAAGATCCAGGCCCAGCTCGACCACCTGCGCGGCATGCTCACTGCGGTGAACTGAGGCCGCGCAGACCGTGATGACGGGGAGAAATGCAGGCTAGTCCGCCGCCACGTCCCGGCGCGGCGTGTCCGCCAGCCCCTCGATCCATTCCAGGCAGGCCTCGGCGATCCGTTTCCAGCCCGGCTCCAGCAGCAGCATGTGGCCGAAGCCCTCGAATTCGAGGTAGGTCGAGACGTGCGGGTACTTCTCCGCCGTCTTCCGGGCCGTGCCGGACGAGACCACCAGGTCGTCCGTGGCGCCGATCACCAGCAGCGGGCAGTCGACGTTGACGGCGTTGACATAGGAGCCGCGGCGGACGTCGAACATCCAGAAGATCATCTCGAACAGCGCCCGGCCCGACTCCGGACCGCATCGTTCGAAGATCCGCCGGGCCTCGGCCTCGCTGAACTGTTTCAGCGAGTCTTCGCGGGCAATCTCGTAGACCGGCTCCAGGGCCTGGGACCAGAACGTTCCGGCGTTGAACAGGTTGAGCGCGACACCGATTTCGCGGTGCGAGCTCGGCAGCGCGCCCCAGGCCGGCGCCGGGGTCAGCAGCACGGCCGCCCCGCACAGGTCGCGCGCGGCCAGGATCTGGGCGATCAGCCCGCCCATGGAATGGCCGATCAGAACCGGTTTCTCCGGCAGCGTGGCGATCTGCCCGGCGACGTCGTCGGCATAGTCCTGCAGGCCCATGGTGGCGAGCGCCGTTGGCGACTCGTCGGTAATGCGGCCGCCGTGATGCGGCAGATCCAACGTCAGGGTCTGCCAACCGCGATCCTGGAACCAAGGCTGCCAGCCGTCGAAGCACCAGCTTCCGGCGAAGGCGCCATGCAGCATGACAATCGTGTTCGGCATGCGCGCGGCCCGGCTCAGGCGTCGGCCAGGTGGCGGAACGTGGCGACCACGCGTTCGTAGACCGGGCGCTTGAACGGCACGATCAGGCTCGGCAGGTCGTCCATCGCCGCCCAGCGCCAGGCGTCGAACTCGGGGTGCCTGGTGTCGAGGTCGATATCGCCGTCGGTGCCGGTGAACCGCATGGCGAACCATTTCTGGGTCTGGCCGCGATAGCGCCCCTTCCAGACCTTGTCCGCCAGCGCTTCCGGCAGGTCGTAGGGGATCCAGTCCGGGCTTTCGGCCAGAATCTCGGCCTTGTCGGTGCCGATTTCCTCGGCCAGCTCGCGCAATGCCGCCGCGGCCGGCGTCTCGCCCTCGTCGATACCGCCCTGGGGCATCTGCCAGGCCTCGACCCGCTGGTCGATGCGCTGGGCCACGAAGACATGGCCGGCCGGATTCAACAGCATGATGCCGACGCAGGGCCGGTAGGGACGGTCGGCGAAAGGACGCATCAACGCTCACTATGCTGGCTGACGACGGCGGACAGCGGCGCGATCTGCACCCCCTTGCGCTCCAGCGTCCGCGCCCATTGCGCGACCCGCTCGATCGTCACGGGATAGGGAAAGCCGATGCCGACCGCCGCGCCCCGGGCCTCGGCCAGGCGTTCGAGCTCCAGCAGCCGGGCATCGATGGCCGGGCGCGAGGCCTCGTTGTCGATATAGCGGTTGTTCAGCGCATGCGCCATCCGCATGTCGGCGGCGATGTCGGCGGCGACGCTGTTGGCGGCGGCGCGGCTGTCGAGGAACAGCAGGCCGCGGTCGCGCAGGGACCGCAGCACCGGCCGCAGATGGCGTTCCGAGGTGGTGAAGCGCGAGCCCATATAGTTGGTCACGCCGACATAGCCCGTGAACCGCTCCAGCAGCCAGCCGAGCCGTTCCAGGTTGTCGCGCACCGGCAGGCTGGTCAGCAGCGTGTGCGGTCCGGGATCGTTGTCCGGATAGCTTTCCGGCTCCATCGGCAATTGCAGCAGTACCTCGTGGCCGGCCGCCCGGGCCTGGTCGGCCCAGTCCTGCAGGTCGCGTCCGTAGGGCGCGAAGGCGAGCGTCACCTCGCCGGGCAACTGCTGTATCGCGGCGCTGGTCGACGCCTTGCTCAGGCCCAGGCCCCACAGCACGATGGCGATGCGCGGCGTCCGCGGCCGTGGCTGGAACGGCCGCGCGTTGGCCCGCCAGGCGAGCGTGGCCGGGTCGGCGGCCGGGCTGTCGGCGGCCGGTGCTTCCGTCGC
>JANQKO010000449.1 GCA_028281075.1 Alphaproteobacteria bacterium
CCGGCCCGGCCGGCCAGCGCCAGTTGCATGCGGATGATGGCGAGCGGGGTCCGGAGCTGGTGGCCGGCATTGCCGCTGAAATGGCGCAGGGCGGTGAGCGCCTGGTCGAGCCGGGTCATGAAGCCGTTGATGGTGCCGACCAGGCCGGTCACTTCCGAGGGCACGTCGTGGGCGATGGGGCGCAGGTCGTCGGGGCTGCGGCGGCCGATCGCGGCCTGCAGCCGGCCCAGCGGCACCAGCGACCGGGTCACCGCGATCCAGACGATGGCGGCGGCGGCGGCGATCAGCAGCGCCTGGCGCAGGGCGGTGCTGAGCAGGATCTCGCGGCGGAGCCGGTCGCGGGCGTTCGTGGTCTCGGCGATGGCAACGCGGTAGGACATGGTGCGCTCGCCCGTCGAGGCCGCGCCGCGATAGGCGGCGACGCGGATCGGCGCGCCGCGGAAGCTGGCATCCGAATAGGCGAAACGGCCGTCGCCGTCCGCGTCCGCGTCGGGGACGACGAGCTGCTCGTAGCCGGTGATGAAGCCGCCATCGGCCGTCTCGACGCGGTAGAACACCCGGTCCTGGGCCGCCGAGGTCAGCATGTCGAGCGCGACATAGGGGATGTCGACGTCGAGCCGGCCGTCGTCGTTGACGAAGACGCGCTCGGCGATCGCCAGCGCCGAGCCGGACAGCACGCGGTCGAAGACCTCGTTCGCCGTCTCCCGGGCCGAGCGGTGGGCGTCGATCAGCGCGAGGACGCCGATGGTGCAGAGCGGGATCAGCAGGAAGGCGAGCAGGCGCCGCCGCAGCGAATAGGCGCGGCCCGCGGTCAAGGCGCTCGCTCCGCTTCCGAGAACAGGAAATAGCCCATGCCGCGGGCCGTGCGGATGCCGACGCCGTGGGCGGCGAGGCGTTTGCGCAGGCGGCTGATCGTCTGCTCGACGGCGTTTTCGCTGACATCGGTGTCGAAGGTGGAGAGCGCGTCGACGATCCGCGCCTTCGGCACCACCCGGCCGCGCGACATCAGCATCAGGCGGAACACGCTGAGCTCGCGCGGCGAGATCTCGACCGGCGCGCCCCGGGCGGTCAGCGTGTTGCTGGCGATGTCCAGCACCAGGCCGGAGAAATCGATCGCCGAGCGCGCCTGTCCGGTGCTGCGGCGGATCAGGGCGCGCACGCGGGCCTCCAACTCGCCGACCTCGAACGGCTTGGTCAGATAGTCGTCGGCGCCGAGGTCGAGGCCGCGCACGCGGTCGTCCAGGCCGCCGCGGGCCGTCACCACCAGGACCGGCACGGTGACGCCGCGCCCGCGCAGGTTCCGCAGCACGTCGAGGCCGTCGAGCCCGGGCAGGCTGAGGTCGAGGATGACCAGCGCGAAGGCCTGCACCAGCAGCGCGGCCTCGGCGTCCTCGCCGTCGCCGACGACGTCGACCTGATAGCCGCTGCCGGAGAGGACGCCGGCGATGCCCGCCGCCAGTTTCTCGTTGTCCTCCACAAGCAGAATGCGCATTCGCCCGCCTCCCACGCTAAAGTGGTAATGCCCACAAAACGGCTTGTGAAGGAAATGTTGAGCCGAGACCGGAGCGGCGTATCCGTCGCCATGACCGTTGGCGTTTTGCTGACGTTGCTGTTGGCTTGGAGTTTTCCTGCCCGGGCACAGGCCGTGTTCCCGGCGTTGGAGACGAGCGAGGAGGGGCCGGTGGTCACGGTCTACTCGTCGCTCGACATCGCCGTCGCGGCGCCGCTGATCGACGCCTTCCAGGCGGACAATCCACGCCTGCGCATGGTCTATCACGACCTGCAGACGCTCGATATCTACGAGCGCGTGCTGCGCGAGACGGATGCCGGCGCGGACACGGCCGACCTGGTGATCTCGTCGGCGATGGACCTGCAGATGAAGTTGGCCAACGACGGCTATGCCCGGCGGCTGGCGCTGGCGAACGCCGACGGCTGGCCGGACTGGGCCAACTGGCGCGACACGGTCTTCGCGCTGACCTACGAGCCGGCGGTGATGGTCTATCACAAGCCGAGCTTCGCCGACGGCGAGGTACCGCGGACGCGGGCGGCGCTGGAAGCGCTGCTGGGGCGGACGGACGATGCCTTTTTCGGCCGGGTCGCGGCCTACGACATCGAGCGCGCCGGCGTCGGGTTCTTGTTCCTGGCCCGCGACGCGGCGCATCACCGCGACGTCTGGCGGCTGGTGCGCGGCCTGGGCGCGGCCGGCGTGAAGCTCTATTCCAGCTCGTGGGCGATCCTGGAACGCGTCGCCGACGGCCGGTTCGCCATCGGCTACAACATCCTCGGCTCCTACGCCACGGCCTGGGCCGAGCGCCACGCCGATCTCGGCATCGTCCTGCCAAGCGACTACACGGTGGTGATGTCGCGGCTGGCGCTGGTGCCGGAAGCGGCGGCGAATCCGGATCTCGGCGGCCGTCTCCTCGATTTCCTGCTGTCGCGGCGCGGCCAGGCGGCGATGGCGCGCGAGGCCAAGCTGCCGGCGCTGCATCCGCGTGTATCGGGGCCGAACACGGCGAGCGCGCTGCGCGCGGACGCCGGCGCGCAGTTGCGGCCGATCGCCGTCAGTCCGGGCCTGTTGGTCTATCTCGACCAGGTCAAGCGCGCCCGCTTCATCGACCGCTGGAACCGGGCGCTACGGGACAAATAGCTGTCAGCTAACTGACAGGTTGGTGTGGTTCCCTGCAGGTAGAAGAAAAGTGATCCAAGCGACGCTAGAGGGAGGAACCCATGCTGAAAGCACTGACATCGGCGCTGTGCGCCGCCGTCGTTTCGGCCGCCGCGATCGGCGCGGCCCAGGCCGACGGCCACCAGGTCATGGACAAGGTTCATTTTCTCATCCCCGGCGGCGCCGGCGGCGGCTGGGACGGCACCGCGCGCGGCACCGGCGAGGCCCTGACCAAGTCGGGCATCGTCGGCGCGGCGTCGTACGAGAACATGTCCGGCGGCGGCGGCGGCAAAGCCATCGCGCATATCATCGAGACCAAGGACCAGGGCACGCTGATGGTGAATTCCACGCCGATCGTGATCCGGTCGCTGCAGAAGGTGTTCCCGCAGTCGTTCCGCGACCTGACGCCGATCGCCGGCACCATCGGCGACTACGCGACGCTGGTGGTCGGCAAGGACTCGCCGATCAAGGACTTCCAGGGCCTGCTGGCGGCCTATAACACCGATCCGCGTAACGTGGCGATCGGCGGCGGCTCGGTCGCCGGCGGCATGGACCATCTGGTGGCGGCGCTGATCATGAAGAGCGCCGGCGCGGACCCCAACAAGGTCAAGTACATCCCCTACGACGCCGGCGGCAAGGCCATGGCCGGGCTGCTGTCGGGCGAGATCAAGGCGCTGTCGACCGGCTTCGGCGAGGCCATCGAGCTGGCCCGGCAGGGCGAGGTGCGCATCCTCTGCATCACGGCGCCGGCCCGGCTGGACGCCCGGAAGGACACGCCGACCTGCGACGAGGCCGGCGCCACGGGCGTCGAGTTCGTCAACTGGCGCGGCTTCTTCGCGGCGCCGGGCCTGCCGGCCGACAAGGCCGCCGCCTTCCGGTCGGCGCTGGCCAAGATGTACGACACGCCGGAATGGGCCGCGGTGCGCGACCGCAACGGCTGGGTCGACATCTTCAATCAGGGCGAGGATTTCGTGTCCTTCCTGGAGGCCCAGGAAGCGCAGATCGGCGGCCTGATGCGCGAGCTCGGCTTCCTCTGACGTCCTGACGCCGGTCGCGACCGCCCCGCCGCATCGGCGGGGCGGTCCGATGGCCCGTCACCTCCGGGGGAATGCCATGCTGCTCTCGAAAGACCGCATCGGCGGCGTCCTGCTGCTGCTGTTCTGCGTCACTTATGGCTTGCTGAGCCAGAACATCCGGCTGCTGCCGTTTCAGGAGAACGTCGCCTTCCACGCCCGCACCATGCCGGAGGTCCTGGCGGTGCTGGGCATCGGGCTGTCGCTGATCGTGATCCTGTTTCCGGGCGCGGCCGCGCGGCCGGAGCTGCGCGGCTATCAATGGGCGAAGTGCGCGCTGTTCCTGGTGCTGATGTCCGGCTACGGCCTGACGATCCGGCCGCTGGGCTTCATCCTGTCGACGTCGCTGTTCCTGATGATCGGCTTCGCCCTGCTGGGCGAACGGCGGCCGCTGACGCTGGTACTGGTCGCGGTGCCGCTGGTGGTGGCGTTCTGGGTGCTGATGACCCAGGGCCTCGACGTCTTCATCGAGCCACTGCCCGGTTTCCTGAAGGCCGAGGGTTAGGCCCATGCTGGAAGGAATCTTGATCGGCCTGTCGACGGCGCTGACGGTCGGCAACCTGTTCTTCGTCCTGATGGGCTGCCTGGTCGGCACCTTCATCGGCATGCTGCCGGGCCTGGGTCCGATGTCGGCCATCGCGCTGATGATCCCGATCGCCGCCAGTCTCGACCCCTCGGCCGGGATCATCCTGATGGCGGCGGTCTATTACGGCGCCATCTTCGGCGGCTCGACCTCGTCGATCCTGATCAACGCGCCGGGCGTCGCCAGCACGGTGGCGACGTCGTGCGACGGCTTTCCCATGGCGAAGCAGGGCAAGGCCGGCAAGGCGCTCGCCATCGCCGCCTATTCGTCGTTTTCCGGCGGCGTGATCGCGGCGTTGTTCCTGCTGATCGCGGCGCCGTTTCTGGCCGGCGTGTCGCTGGCCTTCCAGTCGACGGACTATTTCGCGCTGATGGTGCTGGGCCTCATCGCCGTTTCCGCCTTCGCCGGCAAGGGCGACATGGCGAAGGCGCTGCTGATGACCGTAGTCGGCCTGATGCTGTCGACGGTCGGCACCGACCAGACCCAGGGCGTGCCCCGGTTCACGCTGGGCATGATCGATCTGATCGACGGCATCTCGTTCCTGCTGCTGGTGATGGCGACCTTTGCATTGTCCGAGGCGCTGATGGCGATCCTGAAGCCGAAGGACGACGCCGAACGGCTGAAGGAAAAGGAGGCCTCGGAAAACCTCGGCTCGATGGCGATCGGCAAGCACGAGGTCAAGGAGATGGCGCCGGTGATCGGCCGCTCGTCCATTCTCGGTTTTCTGATCGGCGTGCTGCCGGGCGCCGGCGCGACTATCGCCAGCTTCCTCGCCTACGGCACCGAGCAGCGGCTGGCCGGACCGAAGAAGGGCGCCGAGTTCGGCAAGGGGTCGGTGCGCGGCCTGTCGGCGCCGGAGACGGCCAACAACGCGGCGGCCACGGGCTCGTTCGTGCCGTTGCTGACGCTCGGCATTCCGGGTTCCGGCACCACGGCGATCATGCTGGGCGCGCTGATCGGTTACGGTATTCAGCCGGGCCCGCGCCTCTATATCGACCAGCCGGAAGTGTTCTGGTCGGTCATCGTGTCGATGTGGATCGGCAATATCGTGCTCTTGATCCTGAACCTGCCGCTGATCCCCTACATCGCGCGGGTGCTGGCGATCCCGTCGCGGTTCCTGCTGCCGCTGATCCTGTTCTTCTCGCTGATCGGCGTCTATTTCGTCAGCTTCAACACCTTCGACATCCAGCTCATGGTGATCTTCGCCGTCGCTGCCGTGGTTCTGCGGTTCCTCGATTTTCCGATGGCGCCGATGATCCTGGGGTTCATTCTGGGCGGCATGATGGAGGAGAACCTGCGCCGGGCGCTGCTGATCAACAACGACAGCTGGTCGTTCCTGTGGGAGCGACCGCTGACGCTGTCGATCCTGCTGATCGCCGCCGTCTGCCTGGTGCTGCCGTTCGCCACGGCGCAGATCAAACGCCTGAAAGACAGCGTCTACGGCCGCACCCGGGAGGGCGATTGAGGTTCGACCGACCGTATTGACGCGTAATGCATGATTGCAAGACGTGACCCCGGATGTCTTGGCTATCGCCGCCGTTCCATCGTCATGCCGGCGCAGGCCGGCATCCATGGGACTCAACGGCAAGCGGTGCGCTGGCCATTGAATGCCCATGGATACCGGCCTGCGCCGGTATGACCGCAGTCAGAAGGCGTCTACCGTGCGAACCGCTTTTCGGAGTCCGCGACGGCGTTGAACCGGCTCAGTCGTAGGACGGAGCGGCCTTGGTGAAGGCGGCGCGGAGTTTGTCGGCGATGGCGTCGATGTCGGCGCAAACGGCGTAGCGGACGTAGCCGGGGAAATGCACGCCGACGACGCCGGTTTCCTCGATCATGGCGAAGTTGAAGGTCTCGGCGCTGCCCATCGGTTTGCCGAAGGCGTTCGTGGGCACTTCCCAGAGGGCGTAGAAGCCGGCCGAGGGCTCGATGGCGAGGCGCATGCCGGCGTCGCGCATCAACGTCACGAGCGTGTCGAGGCGGCGGCGGTAGGTCTCGCGGCCGGCGGCGATGCCGGCCTGGTCGTCTTCCAGCGCGGCGAGCGCGCCGGCGGCCATGGGCGCGACGTGGCCGGAGTCGATCTTGCCCTTGATTTCGGCCATGTCGGCGATGAAGTCGGGCGAGCCGACCATGGCGCCGACATGCCAGCCGGTGCCGTTGCCGATCAGCTTTGCCGCGGTGAAGGCCTCGGCCCAGGAGAGCTCGGGGAAATCGACGGCGACCTCGGTCAGCGTCGCGTTCTCGTCGGTGTGGGCGAGCGCCGTGTAGGCGGCGTCGTTGAAGAGGCGGATGTCGTTCTCGGCGCAGTGCCGGCAGAGCGTCGCCAGCCAGTCGCGCGTGGCGATCTGGCCCGAGGGATTGTGCGGATAGTTGATCATCAAGAGGCCGGTGCCGGGCGCGATGTCGGCCGGCGTGAAACGGAAGGCGTTCGCGCTCGACGTCGGCAGCGGCAGGTTGGTGACGTGGTGCAGGAAGCCGCACCAGTCGGTCGGGATCGGATAGCCGGGCCTTGTCATGGTGCCGACGGTGAGCGGCGCCAGCGCGCCGCCGCAGGCGAGCGGCGGCACGCCGAGGATCGGCTTGATGCCGGGGATCGGCAGGTAGGCGACGTCCTGGTCGGCGAGGTCGCGGTCGAGATGGCCGGCGACGAAGCGTTCGGCGAAGCCGGGCACGCCGGGGCTGAGATTGTACTGGTAGGCGTGCATGGCCTCGGCGTCGCTCATGACCGCGTCGCGGGCGGCCTCGCGGGCACTCAACAGCGCCGCGCCGCGCGGCTCGCCGATCGACAGGTCCAGCAGCTCGATCCCGCGCCCCTGCGCCTCGGCGCGCTTGGCGCGCACGAGTTGAAACACGTTGGCGCCGCCCGCCGGCAATCGTCGTTGGCGCATGGCCCTTCCTCCGTTCCCGCCTTTTGGGCGAGACTAGCGCCCTCCGCCGGTTCGGGCTAGAACGGTGGGATCGTTTGTTCAGAACAACAATGGCGTAGGGAGGATGACATGGCTCGGGTGATTTCACTCGTCGGCATGGCGGTTGCGCTGGCGCTGACGGCGGGCGCGGCGAACGCGAAGACCTATACGCTGACGCTCTGCGGGGCGAGCCCGGGCGGGCTCTGGTCGCTCTTGGGCGCGGGCGTGGATGCGGCCATGAAGGCGGCCTATCCCGGTTCCACCGTGACCTACCAGACCTCGGGCGGCGGCTTCGCCAATGTCGGCCTGCTCAGGGCGAAGAAATGCGAGCTGGCGATCGTGCACGACGCCGAGGCCAAGCTGGCGCTTGAAGGCAGGAAGCCGTTCAGGCAGGCCGCCGGCGACCTGCGCGCCATCGCCGTGCTCTACAACTGGGCGCCGATGCAGTTCGTCATGAACAAGGATTTCGCCGACGAGCACGGCATTACATCCTTCGAGGACATCGTCGCCAAGAAGGCGCCCGTCAGGATCGGCGTCAACCGGCGCGGCAACGTCGTCAGCCATGTCATCGAATCCATGTTCCAGGCGGCCGGCGCCAGCTTCGACGATATCGAGAGCTGGGGCGGCAAGGTGGTGTTCGCGGCCTCGAAGGAAATGTCGGGCCTGATCTCGGACCGGCGCATCGACGCCTTCGGCAACGGCGTCTTCGTGCGGCACCGCTCGGTGCGCCAGCCGGCGGAGGCCGTGCCGCTGGTCCTGCTGAACGTCTCGGACGCGACCATCGGCAAGGTCCGCGCGGACTGGGAGATCGGCCGCTACACGGTCAAGGGCGGGGCCTACGACTGGGCGCCCGATGACGTGCACACGGTGGCGCTGTCGGCGCAGCTCGTGGCGTCCAGTTCGCTCAGCGACGCGGACGCCTACAACATCACCAAGGCGCTGATCGACAACGTCGGCAAGGTTTCGGGCGTGCACAAGGCGATGAAGAACCTGGACGCCAAGCTGATGGCCGGCTCGTCGACGCCCTATCACGCGGGCGCCGCCAAGGCTTTCAAGGAGGTGGGCCTGCAATAGCGGCCTCGCCGATCATTCGTAACGGCATCGGCGGCCAGGTGGCCGCCGATGCGCCTTTCGGACCGCGTCCATGCAGCTCCTGAGCCTCGCCTTCTCGACCGGTGGCCGACGCAATCCGGAAGGCTGGCTCAAGGCCGCGATCACCGCCTATGCGGCGGGCGTCACCTGCTGGGTGGTCTATGCCGCGACCTTCGCCTTCATCGACGCGCTGGCGCTGACCATCATCTTCCTGGCGCTGATGCTGGTGCTGGTGTTCCTGACCATCAATGCCACGTCCGGCACTGCTACCGGCCGGCCGCCGCTCTACGACCTGGTCTTCGCGGCGGCGAGCGCGGCGGCCGGCGGCTATTTCGCGTTCAACGCCGACGTCATCGCCGAGCGCATCACGCTGCTCGACCCGCTGAGCGC
>JANQKO010000239.1 GCA_028281075.1 Alphaproteobacteria bacterium
CCTGAAGGCGCGCATGCAGGCCCTCAAGTCGGCGCCGCCGCTGCCGCCGGTACAATTGCCGCCGGACGCGGTCGCCATCGTCGAGTGCGACGACGATCCGCTGCTGCTGCCACCGATCCGGCGGACCGTGCATGCCCATCTCGACGCCGGCGCCTGCTACCGCTTCCGCCACGGCGGCCACTTTCCCTATATCGCGCGGCCGGCCGAATACACCGCCATGCTGGGCGAGCGGCTGGGTCTCGCCGACGCGGCGGCGGTCTGGGGCACGGGGCGGGAACGCGCCGCCTGAGCCGGGCCTAAACCGTGCCAGGCGCGCGCGTCAACGGCCGGGTCCGCGCGCCGAAAGCCAGGCGGACCTGCATCCAGAGGCCGAAATAGAGCGCGAACAGGGCCGGCTGCAGGTGCAGGTACTTGCCCATGGGCGCGGCCAGCAGCGGGGTCAGCAGCAGCAGCGCCAGCGACAGCTTCTCCCACGGCGCGAACGGGCGCTCGGGCAGCTCGGCGAGCCGCCAGGCCAGCACGAAGGTCAGCACCGTCAGGTCGTAGTCGGCGGCATAGGGCGTGGCCAGCAGGCTGCCGATCACCAGGATCGAATACTTCGTCGCCGGCCGGCAGCCGGTCCACCAGGCCACGACCACGCAGGCCGCCGCGGTCAGGCCGACGGCCGCCTGCAGGCCATAGGCCATGACCGTGTCGATGCCCCACATGCGGGCCGTGGCGAAGGTCGACGGCATGCGGAACCAGAAGCCCTCGTCGCGTTCCAGGACGACGTTCCGCAGGAGGCGCGCCTGGTCTGCGTAGGCCAGCCAGGTCTCGGGCCCGTAGGCGAGCACGCTGGCGGCGACGAGCGCGACGACGGTCGCGGCCGCCCAGGCGAAGGCCCGCCATTCGCGGCCGGCCAGCAGGGCCAGCGGCAGCAGCAGGCCGAGCTGTGGCTTGAAGCTGAGCAGCCCGAACAGGATGCCGGCCAGGGCCGGCCGGCGCGCCAGGATGGACAGGCCGCCGCCCAGCAGCGCTGCCGTCAGCGGCCCGTTCTGACCGCCGCAGAAGCTGACGAAGAGCGCCGGGGTCGCGGCCGCGGCCAGGATCGCCCGCCGGCGCGGCAGGACGGCGGCGAGGCCGGCGGCGAAGCCCGCCGCGCCGCCCAGCAGCCAGACGAACAGCCCCGGCACGTAGGGCAGCAGGCCGAGCGGCGCCAGCAGCAGCGGCAATGTCGGCGGATAGCTGTAGTGGTACCATTTCGGCTCCGCGCCGAGCAGGCCGATATGGAACCGGTGGAAGCCGGCCAGATCGTAGATCGCCGACACCCGGCCTTCCAGGGCCAGGTGGGCGGCCGACCAGAAATTGACGAAGTCGTCGCCGAACGGCCGGCCGTTGCCGTCGGTCAGGCCGTCGACCGTCTGCCGCGACAGATCGGCGAGATAGGCGGCCAGCGCCACCGTGATCCAGATGACGGCATAGGCGACCACCCGCCGGCGGTGCAGCCAGACCGGATGTCGCAAGCCGTCGACCAGGCCGCGCGCCCGGCCCGGCGCTGTCATGCCGGCGTCCATGTGCTTGATCGCGATGTCGGAGCGGACCGTTGATACCGCCCCCAGATTGGCACCGCCGGCCTTAAGAGACCGTTTGGAAAGGTGCCTGTCGGTGCTTTTTCGGGGACCTTGGCGGCCGGGCCGGTCAGGTCGCGGCGGGCGCGCCAACGGCGCGGTCCTGTTCCCAGCCCTCGTGCTGCAGCACGATGCGCTCGATCGCCGCTTCGTTGCCGTTCGCGTCGAGCTCGGGCAGCGCCTCGAATTCCGAGACCCAGGCGCGGAAGACCATGTAGCTCAGCACCACCTGGCCGCGCCGGTTCAGCAGCTCGATCCGCAGGTCCTTGCGGAAGTTCCGCAAGGCGGATGCGCCGTCGCCCCGCGGGCTGTAGGACAGCTCGGCCCAGTCGCGAAAGGTGGTGTCGCGGGTGATGCCGCGCTCCAGCACGATGGGGTCGAAACTGGTCGTCCCCGGCGCCGTTAGCAGGTGGCAGGGCATGCGGCCGTCCCGGTGCGGCACGACCTCGGTTCGGCGGCGCAGGCCGCCGATGCGCGAGACGCCGGCGATGACCTCGCCGTCCAGGATCAACTGGAACGTGATGTTCTTGTCGGGTTCGAGCCGGTGCGGATGCGCCGGAAACGGGACCATGGACCCACTCCATTCCTGTCGACGGCCCGGCGCCGTCAGTCGCGGCTGTCGGCGGTGCGCTGCTGCAGGCGTAGAACGATGAACTCGGCCGGGCGTACCGGGGCGAAACCGACCGTGATATTGACGACGCCGTTGTCGAGGTCGGCCGCGATATGGGTCCCGCGGTCGCATCGGACGAAATAGGCGTCGCGCGGCGTCGCGCCCGCAAAGGCGCCATTGCGAAAGAGGCGATGCATGAACGAGGCGATGCCGAGCCTGATCTGCGCCCAGAGCGGCTCGGCGTTCGGCGCGAAGGCGACCCATCGAAGGCCGCTCTCGATGCTGGTCTCGATAAACAGCGCCAGCCGTCGGACCGCTATCTGGCGCCATTCGCCGCCGGCGTCGGCGGGCTGCAGACTGCGGGCGCCCCAGGCGGCGACGCCGGCGCCGGGAACGGCCCTGATCACA
>JANQKO010000493.1 GCA_028281075.1 Alphaproteobacteria bacterium
GCGGCCCGCACGAGCGTGCCGGAATAGCAACTGTCGGCGACCACCATGACGTGCCGGGCGCTCATGCCCTTCAGCCGGCGGGTCAGCGAATCGTTGGCAATCCAGTTCAGATCGTCGTCCTGTTCCGCGTCCACCGGCAGCCAATACCCGGTCCCGGTGGCCCGGTCGAGCGTGCCATGGCCGGCATAGTAGACGAGCAAGTTGTCCTGCTCCGTCAACTCCGCGCGCAGCTTGTTCACGCTCCGCAGGATGTCGTCGCGCGTCGCGTTGACCAGCAGGGTGACCTGGAAGCCGTATTTCTCACGCAACAGTCCGGCCGTCGCCCGCGCGTCATTGACCGCGGTCTCCAGATCCGGCAGCGCCTGGTAGTCGTTGTTCCCGATCACCAGCGCGTGGTAGCGGCCGAAATCCACATCGCCGACCGCCGCCCGGGTTTCGGCGCCGCCGGCCAGGAATGCCACGACGACGAAGACAGCCACCAACCGATAAAACAACATTAACAAACCCTGACCGTTCATTCAGCACCGGCCTTATTTTACTACTTCCCTGCGAGATCTTGCAGCATGTATCGTCGTTAATACTTCACGGTATCGGCGCGAAGATTTGCGGAGATCGTGGCTTTCCACAATCCGTCCCGGAGATATCTCTCTACGCCGCGAGGCGACGGATCGCGGTGATCGCCGCGGGATCGGTCTCGCCGCCGCGGCCGAGCACGTCGGCGAACGGTTCGGCCACGACCTGCATCCAGGTGGCGTTCGCGTGCAGCAGCCGGCCGTCGCCCAGCACGATGCCGACATGGCCGGACCAGTAGACCAGGTCGCCCCGCCGCAGCGTGGCGAGATCGTCGCTGCCGACCGCCACGCCGAGGGCCGCGGCCTGCTGGTCGCTGTCGCGCGGGCAGTCGTGGCCGGCGCGCTGCAGGGCGAGCTGCACCAGCGCCGAGCAGTCGAGGCCGTCGGCCGAACGGCCGCCCCAGACATAAGGCGTGCCGATGAGCGACAGCGCGGTCGCCACCCAGTCCGGCGCGGGCGTGCCGATGGCGGCCAGGTGCCGGGCATGGACCCAGCCACCGTCGCGCAGCCGGCCGAAGCCATCGGTCTGGTCGACGACGCGCAGCCGGGCGCCGAGGCCGAGGCCGTGACGGGCGCGCGCCTTGACCGCCGGCGCCGGATAGAGATGCGTGCGCGGCACGGCGACGACATGGGTCGCCGGTCCTTCGCCGTCACCGAGCGCCGCCGCCGGGACATAGCCGACATAGCCGTCGAGCGCCGCCTGTCCCCAGGCCCAGCCGTCCTTGTCCTCGTAGACGGTGAAGCACTCGCCGAACAGCAGCTCGGTTTCGAGCCGGGCGTCGGCGGCCGGCGCGAAGCCGAGTGGCGCCGCCGGCGCGATCACCTGCCGGGCCACCCCGGCGACATAGCGCGCCGCCGCGATCTTGCCCTCGAGCCCGGCCGCCGCCAGGTCCGGCCGGGCCGGCGTCACGCGGGGATCGGCCGCCGTCATCGCGGTCAGCCGCCGAAACGCTCGGCGAGCGTGGCGTAGAGCGCCCGCATGGCCAGCGGCTCGCCGCCCTTCGGTCGGCCGGGCCGGTCGGCGTCGTTCCAGGCATAGGTGTCGAGATGCGCCCAGCTCCGCGCCTCGCCGACGAAGGATTTCAAATACAGCGCCGCGGTGACGGCACCCGCGAAAGGGCCATCGCTGACATTGCCGAGGTCGGCGACCGGGCTTTTCAGCCGCTCGGCATAGGGCGCGTAGAGTGGCAGGCGCCAAACCGGGTCGCGCTGCGCCGTGCCGTGCCGCGCGAGATCGGTGGCCAGACCGTCGTCGTCGGTGAACAGTGCCGGCAGGTCGGGCCCGAGCGCGACCCGGGCCGCGCCGGTCAGCGTCGCGCAGTCGATCATCAGGTCGGGCGCCTCGGCATCGCCGTCGGCCAGCGCGTCGCAGAGCACGATGCGGCCTTCGGCGTCGGTGTTGCCGACCTCGACGCTGAGCCCCTTGCGGGTGGCGAGGATGTCGCCCGGCCGGTAGGCGTTGCCGGCCACCGCGTTCTCGACCGCCGGCACCAGCACGCGCAGGCGTACCGGCAGGCCGGCGTCCATGACCATGGCGGCCAGGCCCAGCATGGTCGCGGCGCCGCCCATGTCCTTCTTCATCTTCAGCATGCCGGCCGACGTCTTCAGGTCGAGTCCGCCGGTGTCGAAGCAGACGCCCTTGCCCACCAGGGTCAGCTTCGGCGCCGCGGCATCGCCCCAGGTGATATCGATCAGCCGCGGCGGATCGTCGCTCGCCCGGCCGACCGCGTGGATCGCCGGATAGTTCTGGTCCAGCAGCGCCTGGCCGACGACGGCACGGAACGCGGCGCCATGCCGGCCGGCCAGGTCCTCGGCCGCGCCCGACAGCTCGGACGGCCCCATATGGTCGGCCGGCGTGTTGATCAGGTCGCGGGCCAGGAACGCGCCGGCGACGGTCCGCGCCACCAGGCCGGCATCGGCGTTCGCCGGCAGGCCGAGCGTGGCGACGTCCCGCTCGGCACGGCGGTAGCGCGTGAAGCGGTAGCCGCCGAGCGCCCAGGCGGTGGCGGCCCCGGTCGCGGCATCGGCGTCCAGATCGACCGCGATCCGGTAGTCGCCGGGCGGCAGGCCGGCGGCGAGCCCGCCATAGGCCCAGAGATCCGGTTCGGCGCCGGGCCCCAGCACGACGCCGGCGAGCGTGCCGTCGGCCGCCGGCAGCAGGCAGGTGGCGCCGGCCTCGGGCTTGAAGTTCGAGCCCGCGAGCCAGGCCCGAACCTCCGGCGCCCGAGCCTGCGACCAGGTCTCGAAACCGGCTTTCGCGACCGGCCAGACCGGCGTCGCGTCGGCCGCGATGTCATCACGCAGATGGGGGATCACGTCTTACCTCGGTTATGGCATCCTGGAATCGGCCGGCAGCCTATCACGCCGCCGGCCGATCGCAGAACGGACAGCACGGACGGCGAAGAGATGGCGGACTTCGAGCTGGTGATCGGCAACAAGAATTACTCGTCCTGGTCGCTGCGGCCCTGGCTGGCGATGACCCATTTCGGCATCCCGTTCCGGGAGACCATGATCCTGCTGGATACGCCGACCATGAAGGCCGAGATCCTGGCGCACTCGCCGGCCGGCCGGGTGCCGGTCCTGAAACATGGCGAGCTGCGGATCTGGGATTCGCTGGCGATCCTGGAATACCTGGCCGAACGGTTTCCCCAGCACGACTTCTGGCCGGCCGACCGCGCGGCCCGCGCCCACGCCCGCTCGCTGGCCGCGGAAATGCATGCCGGCTTCCCCGACCTGCGCCGCGAGCTGCCCATGGACAGCCGCGCCCGCCGCCCGGACCATCGCTGGTCGGACCTGGCCGCCGCCGACATCGACCGTATCAAGGCGATGTGGAGCGACTCGCGGCGGACCTACGGGACCGGCGGCGACTTCCTGTGCGGCGGCTTCGGCGCGGTCGACGCCATGTACGCGCCGGTGGTGTCGCGGTTCGTGACCTATGGCGTGGCGCTGGACGGCGCCGCCGCCGACTATCGCGACGCCGTCTGGAACCTGCCGGCCATGCAGGCCTGGCTGTCGGCCGCCGCCATCGAAGAGGCCGTGCTGCCGGTCATTTGAGCAGGCCGGCCTCGCGGTAATACCGCGCGGCGCCGTCGTGCAACGGGATGGCGATGCCGTCCAGCGCCGTGTCCAGCCGGATCAGCCGGCCGTCGGGATGGCCGCCGTCCAGCAGCCGGCGCGTGGTCCGGTGCCAGAGCGCGCGGGTGATGCCGTAGATGACGTCGTCCTCGACATCGGCCGAGACCAGCCACTGCGCGCCGACCGTCAGCGTCAGCCGGGCCGGCACGCCGGTATAGATGCCCTGTGGGATGGTGCTGGGCACGAAGAACGGATGATCGGTCAGCAGCCGGTCGGCCTCGGGCCCGTCGACCGACAGGAGATCGATCGGCATGTCGTCGGCCAGTTGGGCGACGGCCGATATCGGATGGCCGCCGACGACGAAGAAAGCATCGAGCTGGCCCTTGCGCATCAGGTCGCTGGCCGGCCCGGTCTGCAGGTAGCTGGCGGTATATTCCCAGGCGCCCACGCCGTAGGCATCGAGGACGATGCGGGCGTCGACCACGGTGCCGGATTCCTCGGGCCCCAGCGAAACGCGCTTGCCTCTGAGGTCCTGGATGCGCGCGATGCCGCCGTCGCGCCGGACCACGACATGCACGCTTTCGGGATAAAGGTTGGCGATGGCGCGCAGGCGGCTCGACGGCCCCCGGTCCCGGTACAGGCCCTGGCCGTGATAGGCCCAATAGGCGATATCGGCCTGGCTGAACCCCGATTCCACGGTCCCGCTCTGGATCAGGGCGACATTCTCGACCGAGCCCTGGGTCGACTGCGCCACGGCCAGCAGGCCCGGCACGCCGCAACTGCCGCCGTCCTCGCAGGCGCGGCTGCCCGGCGGGCTGCTGATGGCGCTGGCGATCAGCGTGGCGATGGGGAAATAGGTCCCGCTGGTGCCGCCGGTGGCGATGCGGAAGAAGCGGATCTCCTGGGCGCCGGCGATCTCGGCGCCGGCCAGCGACAGGGCGACCGCCAGACAGCTCAAACGCAGACCGAACACGGCTTTCCGGAACATGCCCCCGTTATACGCCCGTCGGCCGGCGCGACCAAGGACCGCGCGCCGGTCGAGTTGACAGGGTGGCGACCCGGGACCATGTTCGCCCGGCGATGCGCGACAGTCCCGGGTTCGATCTCGAGAACATCCGCCAGCTCGTCCGCGAGGGCATTCCCCATGTCCGGGCGCTCGGCGTCGATGTCGAGTCGGTCGAGCCCGGCCGGATGACGGTCAGCCTCGACTATCAGGACCGGCTGGTCGGCAATCCCGAGACCGGCGTGCTGCATGGCGGCGTGATCACGACGCTGCTCGACACCGTCAGCGGCCTGGCCGTGCATACGGCGCTGCGGAAGTTCCTGCCGATCGCGACGCTCGACCTGCGCATCGACTATCTGCGCCCGGCGACGCCGGGCGAGCGGCTGTTCGCCTTCGCCCACTGCTACAGGGTGACCCGCAACGTCGCCTTCACCCGCGGCGTCGCCTACCACGACGATATCGACGATCCCGTCGCCAATACCGCCGGCGCGTTCATGCTGTCGACGGCCGGCCCGACCATGGTCCGGAACGCAAAAGCCAAGGGCTGATGGCGGCGACCTTCCTCGACATCCTGAACAAGGCACGCGCGGCGCGGGACCCGCGCCTGGTGCTCGACGCCATCCCCTATGCCCGGTTCCTCGGCATGGACGTCCGGGAGACGGACGACGGCGGCTTTCTGTCGGTGCTGCCGTTCGACGACATGCTGATCGGCAATCCGATGCTGCCGGCGATCCATGGCGGCGTCACCGGCGCGTTCCTGGAGAACACGGCCATCGTGACGCTGTTGTGGGAGCGCGACATCACGACAATGCCGAAGACCATCAACATCACCGTCGAATACCTGCGCTCGGGCCGGCCGCGGGACACCTTCGCGGCCGGCTCGCTGACACGCCAGGGCCGCCGCGTCGCCACGGTGCGGACCGAGGCCTGGCAGGACGATCCGGCGCAGCCGATCGCCGTCGCAACGGCACACTTCCTGCTGGCCTGATCCAAGGTCTATACTGCCGGCACCATGGCGGCAAAACACAAGATCTTCGCGCCGGCCGACCTGGCCGGCATCATTCCACCGGCGACGACGCCGTTCACGGCCGGCGGCGCCGTCGACATCCGGGCCTTCCGCGGCGAGCTGCGCTTTCTGCTGGACGCCGGCGCGCACGGCATCGCCGTCGGCGGCAGCACCGGCGAGGGCCACACGCTGAGCACCGAGGAATCGACCCGGCTGGTGGCGACGGCGGTCGCCGCCGCGGACGGCAAGGTGCCGGTGATCGCCGGCATCATCGTCGATTCGACGCAACAGGCGATCGAGCGCGGCAAGGCCGCCGCCGCGGCCGGCGCCAGCGCACTGCAGATCACGCCGGTGCACTACCTGTTCCGGCCCGACGACGACCATATGCTGGCCCACTTCCGCACGGTGGCCGAGGCCGTCAAGCTGCCGATCATCATCTACAACGTCGTGCCCTGGAGCTATCTCTCGCCCGAGCTGCTGATCCGCATCATGCGGCGGGTGCCGGGCGTCATCGGGGTCAAGCAGAGCGCCGGCGACCTGAAGCTGTTCGCCGACCTGATGCTGGGCGCGCCGAAGCAGGCCCGGATCTTCAGCGCCGTCGACGCGCTGATGTATCCCTCGTTCAGCCTGGGCGCGCACGGCGCCATCGCCGCCATCCTGACGGCGGCGCCGAAGGCCTGCGTCGCGCTGTGGGACGCGGTCGCGGCCGGCGATCACCGGTCGGCGCTGGACCTGCACGAGCGCCTGCTGGTGCTGTGGAACGCCATGATCGACGACAACCTGCCGGCCGCCGTCAAGTTCGCCCTGAGCGTGCACGGCATCGATGGTGGCGCCCCCCGCGCGCCCATGCCGGCGGCCACGGCAAGACAGCGGAAGGCCATCGCGGCGGCCCTGAAACGCCTGCCATAGGCAATCTCCTGGCCAAGGTTTACCGCCAAGGCGCCAAGACACCAAGAGACAGGCCATCCGACCGCCATACCGGCCGCGTGACCTTGGTGCCTTGGCGTCTTGGCGGTGACACCGGATCAGGTCCGGTAATGACCAGGAGCGGGGTCTTTCACCAAGGCATGGACGTCGTTCGCGCCTAGCCGCGTTGAGATCTAGGCCGGGAGCATGAACGGCAAGCGGCGCAGGCGTTGTCCGGTGGCGGCGAAGACGGCATTGGCGACCGCCGGCGCGATCGGCGGCAACGCGACCTCGCCGATCCCGCCCGGCCGGTCGCCGCTCGGCACCAGCACGGTCTCGACCCGCGGCGCGGTGTCGACCCGGACCATCTCGTAGTCCGGGAAGTTCTCCTGCTCGACGCGGCCGTCCGCCAGCGTGATCGCGCCATGGAGCGCCGCCGTCAGGCCGTAGATGATGCCGCTCTGCATCTGCGCGTCGACCGTGTCGGGATTGACCACGACGCCGCAATCGACGGCGCACCAGACCCGCTGGACCCGGATCTCGCCGTCGACGACCGCGACCTCGGCGACCTCGGCGACGATGCTGCCGAAGGATTCGTGCAGCGCCATGCCGCGTCCGCGCCCGGCCGGCGTCTCGCCGCCCCAGTCCGCCGCCCGGGCGACGGCGTCCAGCACCGCCCGATGCCGCGGCTTGTCGCCCAACAGGCCACGCCGGAAGGCAAACGGGTCCTTGCCGGCGGCATGCGCCATTTCGTCGACGAAGCTTTCCAGGAAGAACGCGTTCTGCGAATGGCCGACGCTGCGCCAGAAGCCCACCGGCACCGCATGGCGGCGCCAGCGGTGGCCGACCCGGCAATGCGGCATGGCATAAGGCTGCCGGAAGGCGCCGGCGGCGTTCATGAAGGCCGACGCGCCGTCGCCGCCGCCCCAGGGCAGCACGCGCTCGCCGAACTCGAACTCCACCGACTGGCTCGCCAACTGGCCGTCCCAGCCCAGCAGCACGCCCTGATCGTCGAGCGCGCCCCGGAAGCGGGCCCGCGCCGCCGGCCGGTAGGTGTCGTTGCGCATATCCTCCTCGCGGCTCCAGGTCAGCTTGACCGGCCGGCCCGGGAACGCCTTGGCGACATGCGCCGCCTGCAGCACGAAGTCCTTCTCGGCCCGCCGGCCGAAGCCGCCGCCGAGATAGGTCGTATGCGCCCGAACCGCGTCGCGGTCGACGCCGGTGCCTTCGGCCACGGCCCAGACCGCCACCGTCGGCGATTGCGTCGGCGACCAGACGTCGGCGGTGCCGTCGGCGTTCAGGCGCACCGTGGTGTTCATGGGCTCCATGCAGGCATGGGCCAGATAGGGCACCGCGTATTCGGCCTCGACGATGCGCGCCGCGCCGTCAAAGCCAGCATCGACGTCGCCGACCGCCTCGAATACGTGGCTGGGGTCGCCGTCCAGGCTGGCCCGCAGGTCGCGGTCGATGGCCGCCGTCGAGACGCCGTCGTTGCCGGCGGCGTCGACCTCGATCGGCAGCGCCTCGGCCGCCTGGAAGGCGCGCCAGGTATTGTCCGCGACCACCGCGATACCACCCGGCACCTCGACCACGCCCCGCACGCCGCGCATGCCGCCCACCGCCGCGGCGTCATGGCCGACGATCCTGCCGCCCTTGACCGGACTGTGCCGCACGGCGGCATGGAGCATGTCCGGCTCGGCGACATCGACGCCGAAGGTGGCGTCACCGGTCACCTTCTCGACCATGTCGACACGCGGCTGCGGCGTACCGATCAGGCGGAACCGGCTGGCCGGCTTCAGCTCGGGACCGGACGGCGGCGACAGCCCGGCCGCGGCGCGGGCGACGGCGGCATAGGCGAGCGTGGTCCGGCCGTCGGGATGGACGACCTTGCCGCCGGCGGCCCGGCAGGCCGCCGGGTCGACCCCCCATTCCCCGGCCGCGGCCGCGACCAGCACCGTGCGCGCGGCCGCACCCGCCTGCCGCAGCGGCTTCCAGGCGTCGACCACGCTGGTGCTGCCGCCGGTGCCGATATAGGGCAGGGACGCGATCAGCTTGGCCATCACCCAGCGCACGGGGTTGTTCTCGGCATGGAACAGCCCGGCGGCTTCCAGCGGCAGCGCGTAATTGCTGTAGACGCCGTGCATGTCGGGATGCTCGACCGTCACTCGGTCGAGACCGACCTCGAGCTCCTCGGCGATCAGCATGGCGAGGCCGGTATGGACGCCCTGGCCCATCTCGGCGCGCGGCACCGCCAGCGCGATGGTGCCGTCCGGCTCGATCCGGACCCAGGCGTTCAGCGCCACGGCGCCATCGGCGCCGGCCGCGGCGAAGTGCTCGGGAATGCCGGTGCCGGCGCGCGACAGCAGCCCGACGCCGACCGCCAGGCCACCCGCCGTGGTGACGCCGCCGATCAGGAAGGCGCGCCGGGTAACCTTCTTCCAACGCCCCTTCGGCTTGCCGGATTGCGCGGTCTCAGCCATTGCCCGTGCCCTCCCCGATCGCTTCAGCCGCCGCGTGGATCGCGGCCCGGACCCGGTTGTAGGTGCCGCAGCGGCAGATATTGGTCATGGCCGCGTCGATATCGTCGTCGCTCGGACGCGGGTTCTCGGCCAGCAGCGCGGTCGCGGCCATGATCATGCCGGACTGGCAATAGCCGCATTGCGGCACCTGGTGCGCGACCCAGGCCGCCTGCACCGCGTGCAGCGCGTCGGGGCCGCCGATGCCCTCGATGGTCGTCACCTCGCCGTCGGCGACGTCGCCGACCGGCATCGAGCAGGAGCGGTACGCCTCGCCGTCGATATGCACCGTGCAGGCCCCGCAGGCGGCGACCCCGCAGCCGAACTTCGTGCCGGTCAGCCCGAGCTCGTCGCGCAGCGCCCAGAGCAGCGGCATGTCGGGTTCGACATCGAGCGACACCGCGCGACCGTTGACGCGGAAGGATATGGCCATGTTTCGCCTCCGTTGCGGCGCGGCGACGGCGGCAACCCGTTCGCGCGCCGCCGGTCCCGCGGCCGGTCCCGGGACATCCGGACCGGCGATCCCGCCTCGATCCCATACGAACGGGAACGATTGACAAATTGACATTCAAACATCTTTTGTCAAGATATCAATCCGTCCGGCGTTTTCAACATGCCAGGTTGCCGCCATGCCCGATCCGCGGACCGACAAGCGCCTGAAGGCGCTCGAAGCGGCGCAGACAGCGTTCAGCCGCTATGGCTTCAAACGCGCCTCCATGGACGACATCGCCAAGCTGGCCGGCATGTCGCGGCCGGCGCTGTACCTGCTGTTCCGCAACAAGCAGGACCTGTTCCGGTCGCTGTCCGAGCGCCTGCAGGTCACGGCGCTGGAGGCCGCGGAAGCCGCGCTGGCCGCCGACAAGCCGTTTGTCGAGCGCCTGCACGACGCCATCCTGGTCAAGGAGGAGATGCTGTTCCGCGTGGTCTCGGACTCGCCGCACGGCGAGGAGCTGTTCGACGCCAACACCGAGATCGCCGGCGACGTCACCGAGCGCACGCTGGCGCGCTTCCAGCAGGCGCTGGCCGACGCCATCCGGGACGCGGCCGACGCCCTGGAGATCGATACCGGCCGGGTCGGCCTGCCGCCGGAGCGGCTGGCGGCGCTGCTACTGGCCGGCATCCACGGGCTGAAGATGCCGCTGCCGGAGGGCCACGAGCTGCGCCGCAAGCTGACGGACCTGGTCAGGCTGTTCGTGGCGGCGCTGACCCCGCCGGCGGACGCCGAGCGGCGCGAACCGATATCACTTCCTTCGAGACGCGTCCCTTCGGGCCGCTCCTCGGGATGAGGCTTCGAGACGCGTCCCTTCGGGCCGTCCCCTGTTTGTAACTGGGACAAACGTCCGGGCGTTTTCGGCTTCGTTGGGATTCCCTCATCTATTGGGGACTGTCCCTATTGACCTCCCGCGCCCCCTCGCCGGCATGACAATGGGGGGCGGGTCTTCGGCGCTTTCTTCACGGCCGCGCGGGCCGGCGTGACCGTGGTCCAGGGACAATGACAAACCGCCCAGGCTTTGGTCCCAGTTACCCCTGGGTGAGGTAAGGCATTGATATCAAGGAAATACCTCGTCCTGAGAGCCTGTGAAGAAATTGCACGGAGCTCCCCAAGTTTGTCATCCTGGCGAAGGCCAGGATCCATTTTTGTTGTTTTTCAGCGGGTTGCGATGCCGCTGGATGCTGGCCTGCGCCAGCATGACGGCTTCTTTTTGGGTCGGAGGTAATTTCTTCACGGCCTCTGAGGAGCGCCCGTCAGGGCGCGTCTCGAAGGACCCGTTCTAGGGTTCGCGCCAGGCCTTGTTCATGCTGTCGGTGATCGGCTGCATGAGGTAGTCGAGCGGCGTGCGCGCGCCGATCTTGATCAGCACGTCGGCCGGCATGCCGGGCTGCAGCTCGCGGTCGCCGAGCCGGTCGATCTGCGTCCCCGGCACGGTGACGTGGGCCAGGAAGTAGCTCTGGCCGTTCTGCTCGTCCAGCATGCTGTCGGCCGAGACGTAGCTGACATGGCCCTCGACCTTCGGCGTGGTGCGCTGCGGAAAGGCCGTGAACTGGACGTCGGCGGCCAGGCCCCGGGCCACGTCGTCGATGTCGATCGGCATGATCCGCGCCTCGATCACCAGGGTCTCGTCGGCCGGCACGATCTCCAGCAGGGTCGCGCCCGGCTGCACCACGCCGCCGACCGTGTGCACGTCGAGACCGACGACATGGCCGCTGGCCGTGGCCCGGATCTCGGTCTGGGTCAGGTTGTAGGCGACGGCGTTGCGGCGCTCGGCCAGGTCGTAAAGCTCGTTCTCGAGCCGGCGCAGCTCGGACAGGACCTGCTCGACGAAGCTCTTACGGACCTGCATGATCTCGAGCCGCGCCTCGCTGATCAGGCCGCGCGCGCGGGCGATGGCGGCCAGATGCTCGCCGCGCTGGCCCTGCAGGCTGGCCGCCTCGCGCTGCAACGCCAGCAGGCGGGTTTTCGGCACGTAGCCCTTCTCGAACAGGATCGTCAGCCCCTCGATCTCGCTGTCGATCAGCTCGATCTGGCGGCTCTTCGAGTCCACCTGCGCGGTCAGGCCGGCGATTTCCTGGGTGAGCTGGCCGATGCGCTCGCGCAGGATCTTCACTTGGCCCTCGACCGACTCGCGCCGCGCCGTGAACATCGCCCGCTGTCCGCGCAGGATCTCGGCCACGTCGGGCTCGTCCCGCCGGGCGGTCAGCTCGTCGGAAAAGACGATCGCGTCGGCGCCGTCGCGCTCGGCGCGCAGGCGCGCCACGGCCGCCTGCGTCGCGTCGTAATTGCCCTGCACGATGGCATAGGAGGCCTGGGTCTGGGTCCGGTCGAGCCGGATCAGCACGTCGCCGGCGGTCACCGCGTCGCCGTTGCGCACGAGCAGCTCGGCCACCACGCCGCCTTCCAGCGGCTGCACCTTCTTGCGGTTGCTGAACACCTTGACGGTGCCGCTGGCGACCACGGCGCTGGACAGCTCGGCCACCGACGCCCAGGTGCCGAAGCCACCCAGGCCCAGCAGGATGACGATGACGCCGACCAGAATGGCCGGCCGGGCGTTCGCCGGCACCGGCGCCTCGGGCGCCGCCGGCGTCAGCCGGTCGCCGGGCGCGCGCATCAGCGGGCCTCGTGGCCGGACGGCACCGCCGCCGGCGCGCCGGTCCGCTGCGGCGCGCGGTCGGCCACCGGCCGCGTCACCTTGGGCAGGACCTCGTCCTTGCCACCGAAGGCTTCGATCATGCCGTCGCGCAGCACCAGCATCTTGTCGGCCGCCGCCAGCACCGACGGCCGGTGGGCGATGATCACCACCGTCGTGCCGCGCGCCTTCAGATCGAGGATCGCCTTGTTCAACGCCGCCTCGCCCTCGCCATCGAGGTTCGAGTTCGGCTCGTCGAGCACAACGAAGGCCGGATTGCCGTAGATCGCGCGGGCCAGGCCGATGCGCTGGCGCTGGCCGCCGGAGAGCATGGCGCCGTCCTCGCCGATCAGCGTGTCGTAACCCTGCTCCAGCCGCAGCACCATCTCGTGGATGCCGGCCGCCCGGGCGGCGGCGACCACGGCCTCGGGCCGCGGTTCGGCGAAGCGGGCGATATTCTCGGCCACGCTGCCGTCGAACAGCTCGACGTCCTGCGGCAGGTAGCCGAGAAAGGGGCCGAGCTCGACATGGTCCCAGGTCGAGACGTCGGCGCCGTCGAGACGGACATCGCCGCTGGACGGCGCCCAGATGCCGATCATCAGCCGCGCCAGCGTCGACTTGCCGGCGGCGCTGGGTCCGATGATGCTGAGCACGTCGCCGGGCTCGAGATGGAAGGAAATGCCCTTGATGACCGGTGTTCGCCCGCCCGGCGGCGCCGCCACCAGGCGGTTGACCGAGATCGCCCCCACCGGCCGCGGCAACCGCATGGCCGGCGCGGCCGTCGCCGTGCGGCCGACGAACTCGTTGACCCGGCGATAGGCGCCGCGGGCCAGGATCAGGCCCTTCCAGTTGTTGATCGCGCCTTCGACCGGCGCCAGCGCCCGGCCCATGATGATCGAGGCGGCGATCATGACGCCCG
>JANQKO010000241.1 GCA_028281075.1 Alphaproteobacteria bacterium
CGCCGAACCAGAAGATCCTGTTCATGCCGCTGGAAGCGTCGTCCGTGATCGGCGCGCTGGGCGGCATCGGCGAGATCGCCGCCCAGGCTTTCGGCGGCGGGGGCCAGGGCAACGGCAGCCGGCCGCCGACGCCGCCCCGGCCGTCGCCGACACCGCCGCCGGCATCGGCCGGCCCGTGGAGTGACGGCGCATGATCGAGCAGTGGCTGATGGCGCTGGATTACTGGGCCTGGTGGGTCCTCGGCGTCGCTCTCGTTATCCTGGAGATCGTCATTCCCGGCGCGGTGTTCCTGTGGATGGGCATCGCGGCCGGCGTCGTCGGCCTGATCATCCTGTTCGTGCCGGGTCTCGACTGGCGCTACCAGTTCCTGGTCTTCGCGGCCCTGTCGGTGATCAGCATCGCCGCCGCCCGCCGCTATCTCAAGCGCAGCCCCATCGAGACCGACCATCCGACGCTGAACCGACGTGGCGAGCAGTATGTCGGCCGTACCCTGACGCTGGCCGAGCCGATCGTGAACGGCAACGGCAAGGCGCATATCGACGACACCATGTGGAAGCTGTCCGGCCCGGACCTGCCGGTCGGCGCCCAGGTGCGCGTGACCGACGTCGACGGCGTCGTGCTGGTGGTCGAGGCGAGCCAGGCCTGACGCGGCGGGGCCTTCGCTCCGATCACCGCCAACCCTTGTTGTCAGCCGGCGGAAACGCCTGTAGGACAGAAGTACGGGCGTTTGAGCATGGTCGATTTGCTTGTGGATGATGACCTGGCCACCGACCGTTTTGTTGTTTTCCGCCTCATAGAGCCCTCACCCCAACCCTCTCCCGCAAGCGGGAGAGGGGGCCGCCACCGCTGCGGTTTGTTGACCCCTCTCCCGCGTGCGGGAGAGGGAGGGACCCGCGAGCGGCAGCTCGTGGGAGGGTGAGGGTCGACAGCTTCGCCACTGTCCGGACATTATCCCGATTACGCCGGTGGACGCTGGCCTGCGCCAGCATGACGGCTTTCTTTGGGTTGGAAGTAATTCTTTCGCAGGCTCCCGCGCCGGCATGACCGCGTGGCGAGACGCGGCGTCCGGCGACCGGGGTCATCGCTTGAACGGCGCCATCCCCTCGCGGGCCAGCGCGTCGGCGCGTTCGTTGTCCGGGTGGCCGGCATGGCCCTTGACCCAGCGCCACTCGATGTCGTGATCGGCCAGCAGCGCGTCCAGCCGGCGCCAGAGATCCGCGTTCTTCACCGGTTTCTTGGCCGCGGTCTTCCAGCCGTTGCGCTTCCAGTTGTGGATCCAGCTCGTGATGCCGTCCTTCAGGTACGTGCTGTCCGTGTGCAGGCGCACCCGGCAGCGCCGTTTCAGCGCCGTCAGCGCCTCGATGGCGGCCGTCATCTCCATGCGGTTGTTGGTGGTCTCCCGCGCGCCGCCTTTCAGCACCTTCTCGTTCCCGTCGAACCGCAGCAGTACGCCCCAGCCGCCCGGCCCCGGATTGCCGGAGCACGCCCCGTCGGTATAGATCTCCACCACATCGGCCATGACTAATCCAATCCGTAAGCGCCGGCGCCGCGCACGTGCTGGTGGAAGCGCAGCCGGGCCAGATACTCCAGTGGGTCCTTCGGTTTCACCAGGGCGCCGTCGACCTGGTTCAGCCAGTCGAACAGCCGGGTCAGCAGGAACCTGAGCGCCGCCCCGCGCGCCAGCCACGGCAGGGCGGCCATCTCGTCGGCGCCGATCTCGCGGACCTCGCGATAGCCGCGCAGCAGCCGCCGGGCCTTGGTGATGTTGAACTCGACATTGCCCTCGAAGCACCAGGCGTTGAGGCAGACCGCCAGGTCATAGGCCAGCGCGTCGTTGCAGGCGAAGTAGAAGTCGATCAGGCCCGACAGCGTCTCGCCGAGAAAGAACACGTTGTCGGGAAACAGGTCGGCGTGGATCACGCCCGACGGCAGGCCGTTCGGCCAGTTGCGTTCGAGGTCGCGGAATTCGGACGCGATCTCCCGCGCCAGGCCCGGCATCACCGTATCGGCCCGCGGTTCGGTCGAGACCACGAGCCGCCGCCAGCCGTCGACCGACAGGTCGTTGGCGCGCGTCGCCGCGAAGTCCGCGCCGGCGAGATGCATGCGCGCGAGCGCCGCGCCCAGGGAGCCGCAATGCTGGGCCGTCGGCCGTTTCGGCCAGACACCCTGCAGGAAGGTCACGATCGCCGCCGGCTTGCCGGCGAGCGTCCGCAGGGCGGCGCCGTCGCGGCCGTGCAGCGGCGTCGGGCAGGGCACCGCGCGGGCCGCCAGATGGTCCATCAGGCCCAGGAAGAACGGCAGGTCGGCCGGCCGCACCCGTTTCTCGTAGATCGTCAGGATGAAGCTGTCGCGATCCGTCTGCAGCAGGAAGTTCGAGTTCTCCACGCCCTCGGCGATGCCCTTGCAGGCCGTGATCTCGCCGATGTCGTAGTCGGCGACGAAGGCGGCCAGCTCGTCGTCGTCGACTTCGGTGTAGACGGCCATGGCGGCGGTGGCGCGCCGTGGCGCTCAGGCGGGCGCGCGCAGTTCGCGCGGCAGCTTGAACTCGACATTCTCGGACGCGGTCTCGACCTCCTCGATACGGAGCGCGTAGCGGTCGCGAAAGGCGCCGATCACTTCCTCGACCAGCAGTTCCGGGGCCGAGGCGCCGGCGCTGATGCCGAGCGTGCGTACCTCGGCCATGGCCGGCCAGTCGATGTCGCCGGCGCGCTGCACCAGCATGGCCGGGCCTTGGCCGGCGTGCCGCGCGACCTCGACCAGGCGCAGCGAATTCGACGAGTTCGGCGCCCCGATCACCAGAAAGGCGTCGCAGCGCGCGGCGATCGCCTTGACCGCGTTCTGCCGGTTGGTCGTGGCGTAGCAGATGTCTTCCTTCTTCGGGCCGACGATGGCCGGGAAGCGGCGCCGGAGCGCGCCGACGATGTCGGCCGTCTCGTCCACCGACAGCGTGGTTTGGGTGATGTAGGCCAGCCTGGCCGGGTCCGGCGGCGCCACGGTCGCGGCGTCCGCCGTGGTCTCGACCAGGCTGATGGCGCCGTCGGGCAACTGGCCCATGGTGCCGATCACTTCCGGATGCCCGGCATGGCCGATCATCACGATATGCCGGTCTTGCGCGAAATGCCGCTCGGCCTCGCGGTGCACCTTCGAGACCAGCGGGCAGGTGGCGTCGAGATAGAACAGCTTGCGGCGCCGCGCCTCGGCCGGCACCGATTTCGGCACGCCGTGGGCGGAGAACACGACCGGCGCGTCGGCCGGCACCTCGTCCAGCTCGTCGACGAAGACGGCGCCGTCCTTCTCCAGGTTCTCGACGACGAACCGGTTATGCACGATCTCGTGCCGGACATAGACCGGCGGTCCGTATTTCGCCAGGGCCAGCTCGACGATCTGGATGGCGCGGTCGACGCCGGCGCAGAACCCGCGCGGCGCGGCCAGCAGGATATCCAACGGCGGTTTTGTCGTCGGTCTCGTCATCGCGTCATCTACCGGTGAACAGGCGGCGACGCCGTTCTTGTGCATCGCGGCGCATATCTCTAACGTGGCGGCGCCACCGCGGCCGTGGACGCCGGTGCGGCCGCGCCGCAACCTATTACAGTCTCCGTTCGGAAGGAAGGGTAGTCATGGCCGATCCGGTTGTCGCGCAGACCGCGCCCTACGAAGTGCAGGTCGAGGCCGGCAAGTCCTATTTCTGGTGTACCTGCGGCAAAAGCAAGGCCCAGCCGTTCTGCGACGGCAGCCACAAGGGGTCCGAATTCACGCCGATCGCCTACAAGGCCGAGGCCAGCCGCAGCGTGTTCTTCTGCGGCTGCAAGCATACCCGGAACTCGCCCGTCTGCGACGGCAGCCACAACGCCCTCTGACGGCACCATGACATCCGCCCGCCGGCATCTCCGCCCGGGCCTGCTGGCGGCCGTCCTGGCCGGTCTGCTGGCCGCCTGTGACACGCTGTTCCCGAGCCCGCAGGGGCCTTGCCCGACCGTCTCGATCGTCGGCGACGCCGCCCGCCTGACCCAGTACCGCGAAGGTCCCGGCCGCGACCTGACCGACGTGCGCTATCGGGCCGAGATCAGCAATGTGCAATTCAGTTGCCGCTATCGGCGCGACGGCGGGCTGACGGCCGCGCTCGCCATCGATATCGTCGCCACCCGCGGGCCGGCCGCCGAGGACGGGTCGGGCAACTTCCCGTTCTTCGTCGCCATCGCCGATTCGCGCCAGAACATCCTGGCCAAGGAGGTCTTCAACAGCGCGATCGAATTCGCGCCGCGCCAGCGCCGGGCCGGCGTGCGCGAGGAAATCGACCAGGAGCTGCCGCTCGCGGGCGAGGACAGCGGCGCCAATTACGAGGTCCTGGTCGGCTTTCAGCTCACCGCCGAGCAGCTCGAGCAGAACCGCAGATAGGGCGCCCGCGTTGACTCGGGGCCGCAACGGCCTATGATCCTGGCCATCGGCGTCGCCGCGTGGCGCCGTCGACCATACAGACGATCCCTGCGGGAGAGCGCGACGGGCCGCCGGCCGCGTCGCCGCCGAAGGAGCAACCGCCCCGGAAACTCTCAGGCACCCGGACCGCAGGGGGATGGCTCTCTGGAAAGCGGGCATGTCGCGCCGAACGGCCGATGCGCCCCACCGAAGGGGGAAGCCCGCCGGGCGGTTCGCCGCGTGGCCGGGTGAATATCTCAGGTCCGACGACAGAGGGGGCATGACGCAGCCGACGGGGCTGCCGTCAGGCGCTCGGATGTCGGAGGATCGGATGGCCGGTAACGGGGATCAAACGCTCAAGCAGACACCCTTGCACGCCCTGCACCTGGAGCTGGGCGCCCGGATGGTGCCGTTCGCCGGCTATGACATGCCGGTGCAGTATCCGCTGGGCGTGCTGAAGGAGCACCTGCACACGCGCGCGGCGGCGGGCCTGTTCGACGTCTCGCATATGGGCCAGGTACGCCTCACCGGTGATGATCCGGCCACGGCGTTGGAGAGCCTGGTGCCGGGCGATATCCGGGGGCTGGCGCCGGGTGGACAGCGCTACACCCTGCTGACCAACGCGGCCGGCGGCATCCTGGACGACCTGATGGTCACCAACGCCGGCGACCACCTCTATCTGGTGGTCAACGCCGCCTGCAAGGACGCCGACATCGCGCACCTGCGTGATGGTCTCGCCGGCCGGGCCGAGGTCGCGCCCTTCGGCGAATGGGGCCTGCTGGCGCTGCAG
Organism: Alphaproteobacteria bacterium; assembly: GCA_028281075.1. Classification (GTDB taxonomy): domain Bacteria; phylum Pseudomonadota; class Alphaproteobacteria; genus JANQKO01. The sequence continues at coordinate 5,204 of JANQKO010000241.1, forward strand.
GGACCGGCCGCCGCCGCGGTGATGGCGCGCCTGGCACCGGGCGCCGAGGCCATGACCTTCATGACGTCGCGGAAGCTGGCCGTCGCCGGCATCGATTGCGGCGTCAGCCGGTCGGGCTATACCGGCGAGGACGGTTTTGAGATTTCCGTCGCGCCCGACCGGGCCGAGGCGCTGGCCCGCGCGCTCTTGGCCGAGCCGGAGGTCGCGGCCATCGGCCTCGGCGCCCGCGACAGCTTGCGGCTGGAGGCGGGCCTCTGCCTCTATGGTCACGACATCGACGAGACCACGACGCCGGTCGAGGCGGCGCTGACCTGGACCATCGGCAAGCGGCGACGGGCGGACGGCGGCTTTCCCGGCGCCGACAGGATCCTGGCGCAGATCCAGGACGGCCCGCCGCGCCGCCGGGTCGGCATCAGGCCGGACGGCCGGGCACCGGCGCGCGAGCACACAGACGTGGTCGACGGCGACGGCGGGCGTATCGGCGCGGTCACCAGTGGCGGCTTCGGACCGTCGGCCGGTGGGCCGGTGGCCATGGCCTATGTCGACACCGCGCGCGCCGCCGCCGACACGCCGCTCGGCCTGGTGGTGCGTGGCAAGACCCTGCCGGGCCGGGTCGTCAAGATGCCCTTCGTCCCCCACAACTATTATCGCGGCTGAGGCCGCCAAGACGCTCTGGAGGCTTCCGAGATGAGCACCATCCGCTATACCGAGGAACATGAATGGGTCAGCGTCGAGGACGGCGTCGGCACCTGCGGCATCACCGACTTCGCCCAGGAGCAGTTGGGCGACGTGGTCTTCGTCGAGCTGCCCGAGATCGGCAAGCAGGTGAAGGTGGGCGACGAGGTCGCGGTCGTCGAGTCCGTCAAGGCCGCGGCCGAGATCTACGCCCCGGCGGCCGGCGAGGTGGTCGCCGTCAACCAGGCGCTGGTCGACGATCCGGCCCAGGTCAACGCCGATCCCATGGGCGGGGCCTGGTTCTTCAAGCTGAAGCTGGCCGACGCCGGCGCGCTGGATGCGCTGATGGACGAGGCCGCCTACAAGAGCTTCGTGGAGGGTCTCGATTGATGCGTTACCTGCCGCTGACCGACGCCGACCGGCAGGCCATGCTGGGCGCCATCGGCGTCGGTTCGATCGACGACCTGTTTGTCGACGTGCCGGAGAAAGCGCGCCTGGCGAAACCGGTGGACCTGCCGCCGCATGCCGGCGAGCTGGAGGTCGAGCGGGCGCTGGAAGCGCTGGCCGGCGACAACCTGTCGGCGCGTCAGGCGCCCTGCTTCCTGGGCGCCGGCGCCTACCGCCATCACGTGCCGGCCTCGGTCGACCATCTGATCCAGCGCAGCGAGTTCCTGACGTCCTATACGCCCTACCAGCCCGAGGTCAGCCAGGGCACGCTGCAATACCTGTTCGAGTTTCAGACCCAGGTGGCGCTGATCACCGGCATGGAGGTGGCGAACGCGTCCATGTATGACGGCGCCACGGCCTGCGCCGAGGCCGTGATGATGGCCGGCCGCGTCACCCGCCGGACGAAGGCGGTGCTGGCCGGCAACCTGCATCCGCATTACCGCGAGACGACGGAGACGCTGCTGCGGTTCACCGACTTCGTGGTCGAGACGCTGCTGCCGGACGCGGCCGGCGCGGGCGACATCGCCGCGGCGATCGACGGCGACACGGCCTGCGTCGTGGTGCAGAACCCTGACGTGTTCGGCCGTCTCGCCGACTTGCGCCCGCTGGCCGAGGCGGCGCACGCGAAGGGCGCGCTGCTGGTGGTCGCGGTGACCGAGGTGGTCTCGCTCGGCGCGGTCATGCCGCCCGGCGAGATGGGCGCCGACATCGTCGTGGCGGAAGGTCAGGGCGTCGGCAACGCGTTGAACTTCGGCGGGCCGTATCTCGGCCTGTTCGCCTGCCGCGACAAGCATGTGCGGCAGATGCCGGGCCGGCTCTGCGGCGAAACGCGGGACGCCGACGGCCGGCGCGGCTACGTGCTGACGCTGTCGACGCGCGAGCAGCATATCCGCCGCGAGAAGGCGACCAGCAACATCTGCACCAATTCCGGCCTCTGCAGCCTTGCCTTCACCATCCACATGGCGCTGCTGGGCGAGGAGGGGTTCCGCCGTTTGGCGCGGATCAACCACGCCAAGGCGGTGACGCTCGCCGAGCGGGCCGGCGCGCTGCCGGGCGTCGAGCTCTTGACCGACGCCTTCTTCAACGAGTTCACGCTGCGGCTGCCGAAACCGGCCGCCGGTGTGGTCTCGGCCCTGGCGGCGCGCCAGGTGCTGGGCGGCGTGCCGGCAAGCCGGATATTCCCGGAGGTCGCCGGCATGGAGGATCTGCTGATCCTCGCCGCCACCGAGACCAACACGGATGCCGATATCGACGCGCTGGTCGACGGCCTGCGGGAGGTGCTGTGATGGGCCATTCGAGCGATCTGTCGAAGCCGCGCGCGGCCGGAAACGACGCTGGCGCGCCCGAGACCTGGACCGGCCATCGCGGTCTCGACCACGAGGAGCCGCTGCTGTTCGAGCTCGACGCGCCGGGCCGGGCGGGCGTCGACCTGCCCGAGCCGCCGGCCGTCGCCGACCGGCTGGGCGGGCTCGCCCGCAATCGGCCGATCGGTCTGCCGGGCGTGTCCGAGCCGCAGGTGGTGCGGCACTTCGTGCGGCTGTCGCGCAAGAACTACGCGATCGATTCCGGGCTCTACCCGCTCGGCTCCTGCACCATGAAGCACAATCCGCGGCTGAACGAAAAGCTCGCCCGGCTGCCGGGCTTCGCCGAGCTGCATCCCATGCAGCCGGCGGAAACGGTGCAGGGCGCGCTTAAGCTGATCGACCGGCTGGCGCACTGGCTGAAGACGCTGACCGGCATGCCGGCCGTCGCCATGTCGCCCGCCGCCGGCGCGCAGGGCGAGCTCTGTGGTCTGATGTGCATCCGCGCGGCCCTGGAGGACCGGGGTGACGCCCGCGAGATCGTGCTGGTGCCGGAATCGGCGCACGGCACCAACCCGGCGACGGCGGCCATGTGCGGCTACCGGGTCGAGGCGATCCCGGCCGACGACCGCGGCCGGGTCGACCTGGCGGCGCTGAAGGCGAAGCTCGGGCCCAGGGTGGCGGCGATCATGCTGACCAACCCGAACACCTGCGGGCTGTTCGAGAACGACATGATCGAGATCGCCGACGCGGTGCACGACGCCGGCGCCTTCTTCTACTGCGACGGCGCCAACTTCAACGCCATCGTCGGCCGCGTGCGGCCGGGCGA
>JANQKO010000534.1 GCA_028281075.1 Alphaproteobacteria bacterium
GTCGCCGACAGACCCCTAACAGCCTCGTAATAACTGTAACCGGGGCGAAACACCGGGCGGTTTTGTCATGAAGCCCGGACCACGGTCATGCCGGCCCGCGCGGCCGTGAAGACAGCGCCGAAGGCCCGTCCCCCAATTGTCATGCCGGCGGAGGCCGGCATCCATGGGACTGGCCGCCCGTCGAACGACAACATCTTCGGGGTCCCGGCACCGGCATGACCGTGGTCCGGGCTTCATGACAAAACCGCCCGGTGTTTCGCCCCGGTTACAGTTATTACGAGGCTGTTAGGGGTCTGTCGGCGACGAAAACCATCGCCTGGAACGCATTGTTCGACAGGAGGACGAAGCGCGACGCTAAACCGTGTGTCCAAGCCTCTTCTCGGACCATATGGATCAGAAACCAAACACCGGTTTTCTCCGAAACGCGAGACAGAGGCTGTTCGTGCCCGTTTGGCCTATGTTCCCGCCGCCCGCGCGAGGATGTCGCGCAGTCCGTTCGTGCCGGGATTGCTGACGTTGCGGCGGATGATGATGTCTGTCGCGGTCACCGGCCGGCCGTAATAGCTCTCGTTCCAGGTGTCGCGGTTGGCGATCACCGCGCCCTCCAGCGAGGCGCCGGCGAACAGGCCCTTGGACCGCGAGAAGGCCAGGATATCGGCGCTGAGATTGGTCGTGGTGCCGGCGGCGACGCCGGCGCCCAGCGGCCCGGCGGCGATCGAGGCGTCGGCGCCCAGCTTCATGTTGGTGCTGAGAACCGCGTTCAGGCCCTTTTCGGTCATCATCAGCAGCACCACCTCGGCCGCCTCGGCGCCGATCTGGAAGCCGACGCTGCCGGCGCCCATGGTGTAGAAGGCGGGCTGCGTCCAGTCGCCGGCCTTGCTGTCCCGGCCCAGCAGCACGCCGCTGCCGCCCGAGCCGCCGATGATGAAGCCGGCTTTCAGGAGCTGCGGCACCACGAAGACGCCCCTCGCCTTCTTCAGTTGTTCCCGGAACGGCCCCATCCGCTTGTCGTTGGCGAAGCTCTCCAGCGTGATCCGGGCCTTGTCGACCAGGCCCTGCTGCTCGTCGGCCCGGGCCTGCGGGCTCGCGGCCGCGGCCAGCATGCCGGCCAGGCCCGCGGCCAGCGCGATTGTCTGCAGACGCGTCATGACGTTCGTTCCCCTGTCCGCCTCGGCCGGCACGGCCGGCCAGGATCGCCTGTGAATGTAAGCATGGCGGCGGTCGCTCACAACTCATATGGCGGTGGCAATGTCGGGCGCCAGGTTCACGCCGCCAATCCGCCAGCTTCCGGCGGCGCCATCGCCGATCCGGTCGATCCGCGTCAGCGACAGCGGATCGATGACGAAGCCGAGCGCGCCGCCGGGCGTCAGCCCGAGCGCGTGGGCCAGCGCGGCGCGGACCGTGCCGGCATGGGCGACGGCGACGATAGCGGCGCCGGCATGCGCGGTGTCGAGGCGGCCGATGGCGGCGGACACGCGGGCCACGACCCGCGCGAAGCTCTCGCCGTCCGGCGGCGCCGTCGTCGCCGGCGCGCGCCAGAAGCGGCCGGCCGCCGGATCGCCGCTCAGATCGGCCCATCGCCGGCCCTGCCAGGCGCCGAAACACTGTTCCGCCAAATCCGGCTCGATCGCCACGGGCGGGCGCCGCAGGGCCGCGGCGGTCTGCCGGCAGCGCCGCAGGGGGCTGGCGACGACGACCGCATCCGCCGGCAGCCGCGCCGCCAGCGCGCGCATCCCGGCGGCATCGCCGCAATCGGCGTCCACCTCGGCCTGACCGACGATGGTGTCGGCGGCGTCCGTGACGGGCGCGTGCCGCAGCCACCACCAGCGCGTGACCGTGACCCGGTTCATGCGCCGGGACCGGCGACTTGTTCCCCATCGAGCCAGCCGGCGGCCCTCAGTCGTGGCTGAAAGCTGCGGCTGACCGGTACGCGCAGGCCGTTCACCAGCACCAGAACGGTCTTGCGGCCGTCGCGTTCGATCCCGGCCACGGCCGTCCGCGCCACCCAATAGCCCCGGTGCACCTGCAGGCCGTCGGCGTCCTCGAGCTCCGCCAGCGCGTCGCGCAGCCGGTGCAGGATCAGGTCGTTGCCGACCGCCGTATGCACGCGCAGATAATGGTCCTCGGTCTCCAGGCACAGGAGCTCGTGTCCCAGGGGCGCCGGAATGCGCCGCAGGAACGCCGGCGCGTCCGGCGACGCGCCGCTGGTGGGCGCGGCCGTGGCGTCGGTTCCGTCCGGCCATCGCCGCCGGTACAACGCGAACAGCGGCAGGGTAATGGCCAGGCTCAAGACCACGACATAGGCGTAGATCTGCCCCCAGGGCGGCAGGTAGCCCAGCGCGTCCGGCCGAAACGTGTTCTCCAGCCAGATCACCTCGAAGGTCGCCGGCACGGCCGCCAGCAGGCAGGCGATCGCGGTCCGGAACGGCCAGGCGAGGTCGCGGTCCGCGGCCAGCCGCTCGACGGCCCAGAGCGCGGCGGTGATCTGCAGCCAGTTCACCACCATGATGCCGAGCCAATAGACCAGGCGCTGGGGCAGCGTGAGGTCGAGGAAGGTGCCGAACGGGCCGATCATGGCCAGCAGGGCACCGATGCCGATGGTGACCGCACCCTGTCGCAGCAATCGCAGATGCGTGTCTGTCATTTCGCGCATCGTGAACGGGATTCCGCCCCCATTAACGAAGTATAGGGTGTGTCTCGCGAAGATGAACGGGGGTCGCCATTTCTGTTCGACGCCGCCGTCCCCAGCTTCTCCCGGACGGAACGACAGCAGGGGACCCGACCATGTACCGATACCTGGTTTTTCTCACCGCTCTGGGGATCAGCATAGCCGCGCCGGCCGCCGCCGGCGATCTCGAAATCCGCATCGGCGGTATCAGCAACGGCGACGGCCGGGTCATGGTGGCCGTATTCGACGCGGCCGAACGCTTCATGGGCGAGGAGACGCAGACGGCCGCGTTGATGCTGCCGGCGCGGAAGGGCATGGTCCGGGCGGTGATCGGCGACCTGCCGGCCGGCATCTATGCGATCTCGGTCTACCACGACGCCAACGGCAACCAGGAGCTGGATACGAACATGCTCGGCATGCCGCGCGAGGGTTACGGCTTCTCCAACGACGCCCGCGGCATCGCCGGCCCGCCGAGCTTCCAGGCCGCCGCGTTCGAGATCGGCGCCGACCCGGCGGTGGTCGACCTGCGGCTGTCCTACTAGGGAGGTGGCGATGCGGCGACGACACTTCATCGCCGCCTCGGCGGCGATGGCCGTTCATTCGGCCCTCGAGCCCGGCCTGCTGATCCGGGCCGCGACCGCGGCCAGTGGCGATGATTGGGGACCCGCGTTCGCCGCGGCCCGCGCGCGGAAGCCCTGGCTGGCCGGTTTCGAGACACCGGCCAGCGACCGCCTGGAAACTCCGCGGCTCGATATCGACGGCGTCTGGCCGGCCGAGCTTGCCGGCGCCTTCTACCGAAACGGCCCGGCGCGGCACGCGGTTGCCGGCCAGCGCTATCGGCACTGGTTCGACGGCGACGGCATGCTGCAGAAGTTCACCATCGCCGACGGCCGCGTCGCCCATCTCGGCCGCTATGTCGCCACGGCGAAATACATGGCCGAGATCGCCGCCGACCGGCCGCTCGCCGACGGTTTCGGGACGCGCATGCCCGGCGTGCCGCCGGCCGCGTCGCCCGACGCGATCAATCCCGCCAATATCAGCGTCATCGCCCATGCCGGCCGCCTGCTGGCCCTGTGGGAGGCCGGCAGCCCGCACGAGATCGATCCGGCGACGCTGGACACGATCGGCCGGCATGCCTGGTCCGACGAGACGTCCGGCCTGCCGTTCACGGCCCATCCCCGGATCGACCGGGACGGCAATCTCTGGGGCTTCGGCTATGCGCTGTTCCGCGGCGCGCTGGTGCTCTATCACATCGGCCCCGACGGCGGGCTGCGCAAGGCCGGCCTGGTGCCGGTGCCGGATCTGGGCATGGTGCATGACTTCATGGTCACCGCGCGCCATATCGTCATCCCGATTCCGCCGCTCGTCTTCGAGGCGGACCGGCTGGCCGGCGGCGCCAGCTTCCTGGATGCCCATGTCTGGAAGCCGGATCTCGGCACCCGAGTGCTGCTGGTCGACAAGGACGATTTCAGCCGGGTCGAATGGCGCCGGTTGCCGCCGCAATGGATCTTCCACTACGGCAACGCCTGGGAAGAGGCCGACGGCAGCATCCGCTTCGATGCCTGCCGCTACGACGATCCCGGCGTCATGTTCTCGCTGCTGCGCTATGTCATGCGCGGCGAGGTGCGGCCGGCGTCGCCGGCCTACGCGATGCAGACGGTGCTGCGCGCCGGCGGCGCGGCCGATCAGCAGGTGATCACCGATCAGGCCAGCGCCGAGTTTCCGCGCATCGATCCGCGCCGCGCGGCCGTGCGGTACCGGCAGCTCTACTGCGTGCTGGGGCTTGGCCGCGGCGATGCCGCGCATCCCTTCGCCAACGCGGTCGCCCGCCACGATCTCGAGACCGGGGACTGGGACCTGCACCGCTACGGGCCGGACGAGATCGTCGAGGAGCATGTTTTCGTGCCAAGGCCGGGTTCGACCGACGAGGGCGACGGCTGGCTGCTGGGGACCACGCTCGACGCCGGTGCCGGCGTGACCCGATTGAACCTGCTGGACGCCCGCCGGCTGGCCGGCGGACCCGTGGCGCGAGCGCATCTGCCCTACTCCTTGCCGCTTGGCTTGCATGGCAACTTCGTGGGCGCCTGACGCACTGGAATTTCAGCGTCGGGGGCCGATATCCTGTGGGCGATGTCGTCCGAGCGTCCCTATCACCACACCGCCGACGGCCGGTTCCGGAATCCGCCCGGCAGTCCGGCGCGGACGACGCGGCTGCACAACATGGCCCGCTTCCTCTGGCGCCAGGCGCGCAACAACGGCGTGGTGCGCGCGCTGCCGGACGGCCATGTCTTGCCGACGGACCAGGCGCTCGCCGGCCTCGCCGCGCTCAACGGCGCGAACGGCGTCACCTGGCTCGGCCATGCCGC
>JANQKO010000608.1 GCA_028281075.1 Alphaproteobacteria bacterium
ACGGCCATGCTGGCCGTCGACATGTCGATATAGGCGACCTCGCCGCCCGCGCCGCGGTCGGCCAGGTGCTGGGCCAACATGATCGCGGCATCGCCGGTGCCGCCGCCGGCGACCAGCGCCCGCAGCGGCCCGGCCCGCCGGCCGCCGAAGACATAGTGCTCGATCTCCAGCAGGTGGCTGGGCGAGCCGGTGACCAGGCGCCGCGCCTCGTCGGCCGGATCGCGGGCCGGATAGGGATAGGCCTCGTACTGCGCGCGGACCGCCTGGTCGTCCGTGTCCACGGGCGCCGGTCGGCTCAGGCGCCGATCTCGATGACCGCCTTGCCGGTCACCTTGCGCTCAATCAGCGCGTAGAGCGCGTCGGCCGCCCGGGCCAGCGGGAACCGGTGCGAGACATGCGGTTTCAGCTTGCCCTCGCGCCACCAGTCGAAGATGCGCGCGAAATTCCCGGCATTGCCGGCCGGGTCGCGCTCGGTATAGGCGCCCCAGAACACGCCGACGATGGCGCAGCCCTTGAGCAGCGCCAGGTTCGCCGGCGCCTCGGGAATGCGGCCGCTGGCGAAGCCGATGACCAGCAGCCGCCCGCCCCAGTTGATGCAGCGCAGCGACTGGTCGAACACGTCGCCGCCGACCGGGTCGTAGATCACGTCGGCGCCCTTGCCGCCGGTCAGCTCCTTGACCCGGTCCTTGAACGGACCGGCGCCGTAGTTGATGACGTGCTCGGCGCCGTGCGCGGCCGCCACCTTCAGCTTCTCGTCGCTGCCGCCGGTGGCGATCACATGCGCGCCCATGGCCCGGGCCATCTCGACCGCGGCCAGACCGACGCCACCCGAGGCGCCGTGCACCAGCACCGTCTCGCCGGGTTGCAGGTCGGCGCGCTGGATGAAAGCGTGCGCCGTGGTGCCGTAGGTCAGCGAGATCGAGGCGCCGGTGACATAGTCCATGTCGTCGGGCATCGCCATGACCCGGCGGGCCGACGCCGTCACCTGTTCCGCGAAGGCGCCGTGTCCGGTATTGGCGATCACCCGGTCGCCGGGCTTGACATGCGTCACCTGAGCGCCGACCTCGACCACGTCGCCGGCCGCCTCGGCGCCGGGCGCGAACGGAAACGGCGGCTTGAACTGATACTTGCCCTGAATGATCAGGACGTCGGGAAAGTTCACCCCGGCCGCCCGCACGTTGATCCGCACGTCGTGGTCGCCGAGCTCGGCCGGCGCGACCTCCTCCAGCACCAGACTTTCCGGCGGCCCGTAGGCCTTGCACAGCATCGCTTTCATGACACAGATTTGTCCTTCACCCGTTAATGGCGCGTCGCCGCGGCCGGATACAGCCGCCGCCGGCATCGCGCGACAGCATCCTATCATGACCGGATTCGATGCCGGCTCAATGCCTGATCCGGCCGCGGCGACGCCGCCGCGCCGGCCGCACGCACGCCGCGCATGCCGCCCGGGGACCGGGCGGTAAATTAGAAGATTGCGCGGAAGCCGTTGTTTTTCGTGATTTTTTCGGCCGCGGGACACGCAGGTTGTGCTAGCCTGAAAGTGGGGGTGATTCGGCGGGGGCCGTCATGCGACTTGCACATTTCGCTGGTAGGATCACTGGATGTTCCAGTCCGGCGACCGGTCGCAAGACGGGCATTATACAATAGTCTCGTATAATAATCGTCAAGGAAAGGTTAACAAGTGGTTAAGGCGAATACTGTCAAAGACCTGTGGCATTTTTAGGCATGCCCGGGACTAACTTTTGACACTATTCCCATAATTTCTTTTTCATGATCCTGCACCAACATAACCGCTCGCTGACAAGACACGTGGTCGCCTGACGTGAACGACAGCAACGACCAATTCCTTGGGAAGCCGGAAGAACCGCACATGGCTGTTGCCGGACTGCATCGCAACACAGACCTCGATCGGACGCCGCCGCCGCGCAATCCGCTGGCCGCGCTCTACGAGAAATATTTCGCCGTCGTGCCGGCGACGACCTCGGAGCTGCTGCAGGAGGTCCATCGCCTGCGCTACCAGGTCTATTGCGTCGAGAACCGGTTCGAGGCGCCCGAGCAGAATCCGCATGGGCTCGAGATCGACGAGTTCGACGCGCGGTCCGTCCACAGCCTGCTGTTCCATCGGCCGAGCCAGAAGTTCATCGGCACCGTGCGGCTGATCCTGCCGGACCCGGCGAACGGGGAGCGCAGCTTTCCGTTCCAGCGGGTCTGCCGGCAGCCCATGTTCGCGGCGGCCTCGTCCGCCGAAATCTCCCGCTTCTGCATCTCGAAGGAGCTGCGTCGGTTCGCGGAGTCGCATGGCGACGCGGACGACGCGGACGCCATTCAGCCGCGCCAGCTCGTGCCCTATGTCACCCTCGGCCTGATGCGCAGCCTGGTCCAGATGAGCATCGCGCACCGGATCACCCACTGGTGCATCGTCGTCGAACCGTCGCTGCTGCGGTTTCTCGCCCGCCTCGGCGTGCAGTTTCAGCCCGTCGGCGGCGTGATCGACTATCACGGCAAGCGGCAGCCCTGCTATTCGAACGTGCAGATCGTCCTGTCCGGCCTGCGGCAGCGCCGCCCCGAGATCTGGGACGTGATCACCAATCGCGGCAAGGTCTGGCCGGCCGAACGCCCCTTTCGACGCAAACCGGACGCCGAGGCGAAGATCTACAGCACCTCGATCTAGCCGGCGCCGCGCCGGTCACGGGCCGCCTGCCGGGACAATGGACGGGACACGCGACAGCGAGGGGGCGGCCGGACCACCGGGTCGTCACGCGGGCCGTCACAACGGACCATTCATCGACATTAGCCGTTCGTTAATGTCCTGCACATACCCTGAATATGCGATCGGGCCCGTTGGCCGTCGCGGGCGGGTCGAAGCCGGCAACGGCGACGGTGAACTCGGGGGATGTAAGATGAGCAAACACGAGGCGGCAGGCCTGTCGGCCGCGCCCGCCGCGCAGTCCGGCTCGTGGGTCGCAACGGGACAGCCGGCGGCAATCTGCAACCGAAACGACGTCGCCGGCCAGCGCCTGCTCGATATCTACCGGCGATGGTTCGAGGTCGTGCCCGCGAACACGCCGACATTGCTGACCGAGGCCTATCGGCTGCGCTATCAGGTCTACTGCGTCGAGAACGCGTTCGAGGACCCGAACGACAATCCCGGCGAGCTGGAGACCGACCATTTCGATGCGCGCTCGGTCCACAGCCTGCTGATCCACCGGCCAAGCGGCGCCGCCGCCGGGACGGTGCGGGTGGTCCTGCCCGACACGGAACATTCGCGGCAGAGCTTCGCCATCCAGCAGGTCTGCGACGACCCGCTGCTCGACGATCCCGTGCGGTTTCCGGTCGCCACCATGGGCGAAATCTCGCGCTTCTCGATCTCGAAACTGTTCCGGCGGCGCCAGGGCGATACCCTCTACGGCATCACCGACGGCCCCCGGCTGACACCGGCCGAGGAACGCCGCATCGCGCCGCACATGACGCTGGGCCTGATGGAGGCGCTGATGCGGATGAGCGTCGAAAACCGCCTCAGCCACCTGTGCGCGGCCATGGAGCCGAAACTGCTGCGCCTGCTGGGCCGCCTTGGCATCCACTTCCATCCGATCGGATCGCTGGTGAATTTCCACGGCTGGCGGCAGCCCTGCATGATCGAGATCGAGCCGTTTCTCGAACGCCTGCGGCAGGAGCGGGAGGAAGTCTGGGAGGTCATCACCGATGACGGCAGGAACTGGGATGTCTACTGCCGCAACGTCGCGTCATCCGGGTGACATGACACGCCCGGGCCAGGCGGGCGGGCATGCCTGAGACCGCCGCCGCCTTCGATTACGACGAGGCCTTCAGCCGCAACATCGGCTGGGTCACGGAGTGGGAACAGCTCCGGCTCAAGAACAGCAAGGTGGCGATCGCCGGCATGGGCGGGGTCGGCGGCGTGCACCTGCTGACGCTCGCGCGCCTCGGCATCGGCGCCTTCCATATCTCCGACCTCGACCGTTTCGAGCTCGCCAACTTCAACCGCCAGGTCGGCGCCAACCTGTCGACGATCGGCGAGCCGAAGGTGGATGCGCTGACGCGCATGGCGCACGACATCAACCCCGACCTGAAGATCACGGCCTTTCCCGACGGCATCGACGCGGACAATATCGATGCCTTCCTGGACGGCGTCGACCTGTTCATCGACGGCTTCGACTTCTTCGTGCTGGACGTGCGCGCGCGGGTCTTCGCGCGCTGCGCCGAGCTGGGCATTCCGGCGCTGACGGCGGCGCCGCTGGGCATGGGCACGGCCTACCTGATCTTCATGCCGGGCGGCATGACCTTCGAACAGTATTTCCGCCTGCGGGGCCTGACGCAGACCCGGCAATACGTGAACTTCTTCCTGGGCCTGGCGCCGAAGGGCCTGCAGCGCGGCTACCTGATGGACCCGACCCGGATCAGCGCGGCGGCGCGGCGCGGGCCGTCCTCGGCGATCGGCTGCCAGATGTGCGCCGGCGTCATGGGCGCCGAGGCGGTCAAGGTGCTGCTGCAGCGGGGCCCGGTGCGCGCCGCGCCGTACTATCACCAGTTCGACGCCTTCCGCGGCAAGATGGTGGTCGGCAAGCTGCGCGGCGGCAACCGCAACCCGCTGCAGCGGCTGAAGCTGACGCTGGCCTACCGGCTGTACACGGCGCTCGACCGCGACGCCTGGGCGCCGCCGGCGCGCGAGGACGGGCCGGTGATCGAGCGGATCCTGGACCTCGCCCGCTGGGCGCCGAGCGGCGACAATACCCAGCCCTGGCGGTTCGAGATCAAGGGGCCGGACAAGGTCACGATACATGTCCGCGACCAGGCCGACGACGACATCTACGACTATAACGACGGCCAGCCGTCGCTGCTGTCGGCCGGCTGCCTGCTGGAGAGCATGCGGATCGCGGCGACGCGCCACGGCAGGATGCTGCGGTGGACCTACGCGGGCGGATCGGATCACGAACATCGCATCGAGGTCACGCTGTCGGACGCGCCGGGCCTGGCGCCCGACCCGCTGCTGCCGTATGTGCATACGCGGTCGGTCGACCGCCGCCCCTATCGCATGACGCCGCTGACGCCGGCCCAGCGCGACGCGCTGACGGCCGCGCTGGGCGACGACCTGTCGATCCGATGGTACGAAGCCGGGGCTGAACGCTGGCGGATCATGCGGCTGAACGGCATCGCGACGGATATCCGCCTGCGCATCCCCGAGGCGTTCAAGATCCACAAGCGCGTCCTCGACTGGCGCCGGCAGCGCAGCCACACCGGCATTCCGGTCGGCGCCGTCGGCCTGGACGCCATGACCCTGAAGATCATGCGCTGGGCCATGCGCAATTGGGGCCGGATGGACCGCATGAACCGGATCGGCGGCACCTTCGCGCCCAGGCTGCAACTGGATTACCTGCCGGGTCTCGGCAGCGCCGCGCATTTCACCATGACCCGCAAGCCGCCGATCGACGACACCGACGCGATCCCGTCGGTGATCCGCTGCGGCCAGGCCGTGCAGCGGTTCTGGCTGACGGCGACGCGACTGGGCCTGTCCATGCAACCGAGCATGGCGACGGTGATCTTCGCCCACTACGGCCGGCACGGCATCGACTTCACGGCCGATCCCAGGATCCGCCAACGCGCGGCGGCGCTCGCCGACAGGCTCGATCCGCTGGTGGGCGGCGATGGCGACAGCCTGATCTGGATGGGCCGCATCGGCGTGCCGCGATCGCGGCGCGTCGGCCCGCGCTCGATCCGCCGGCCGCTGGAAGACTTATGGGCCGAGGAGACGGCGGCCGACGACCAGGACCAGGCCGCCGGGCCGCGCATCGCGGCCGGCGACGCCGCCGCCGGCTAGCGGTTGATCCTGAAGCGCCCGGCCGGAAACGCTTCCCGCGACATCAGCAGCTTAGCCCCGTCGTCATTGCCGGACACGATCCGGCAATCCACACCCCCTGCCCAAAGGCACGATTCTGGATCACCGGGTCAAGCCCGGTGACGACAAACAGGGGTAACCGGGGCCAAAGTCCAGGCGGTTTGTCATTGTCCCGGACCACGGTCAAGCCGGCCCGCGCGGCCTTGAAGAAAGCGCCGAAG